>JAUXIP010000251.1 GCA_030620935.1 Deltaproteobacteria bacterium
CTTGGTAATGGCACCATCCTGGGTTGCCAATCCACGAGCCAATTCTACCATTCTTTTATTCTTAAGGGGATAGAATGTCGCGAAGCCGACTACCCGCTCGGGCCTCTTGGTCCAGGAAGCGATGGTGGTTGTCGAAAATCCCAAGCAGGAAGTCAAAATGGTAGAGGAGGGTCGCAAGAGGGAGTCGAGCCTAGTTATGGCTTGTTTCTTTTTCTCTATGTTTCCCGCGAGTGTCTCAACGGCGATGGATGTTGAGGCGCTGACCTTTCCGGTTCCCGAATGGAGAGCGGCCTTAATTCCTTTGTCGCGGCAGAGCCGGACCAGTTCTTCTGCGAGCCGGGTTTTACCGATGACGGCGATACTATTTTGACTCATATTTGTAGAAGCCTCTGCCCGTCTTTCTCCCCAGGTGGCCCGCTTGGAACATTCTGTGTTGAATGGGGCTGGGGCGAAGTCTGGGATCGTGAAAAAACGCTTGATAGAGGGACTCCGTTGCGGTGAAGTTGATGTCGATACCGATGAGATCCATCAACTGGAATGGTCCCATCCGGAAGTTTCCAGCCTCCTTCATAATTTTGTCGATGGTCTCCACCGACGCGTTTCCCTCGTCGAGCAGTCTCAAGGCCTCGTTATAAAAAGGTCTGGCGATTCTATTCACCACGAAGCCGGGTGTGTCATTGGTGCAAATAGGAGTTTTGCCGAACCGCTTGACGAAATCGGCGGCCTTCTCGATGGCCGCAGGGTCTGTCTGATCGCCTTTGATGACCTCCACCAGACCCATGAGGGGCGGCGGGTTGAAGAAATGCATTCCCAAAACGCGCTCGGGGCTTTTCGTAGCCGCCGCGACCGCGGTGACTGAGAGTGAAGAAGTGTTGGTGGCCAGAAGAGTTCCCGAGCTGCAGATGGTGTCGAGCTTTTCAAATACTTCCCGCTTTAGCTTGAGGACTTCGGGAGCCGCTTCTATAACCAGGCTCGAACCACCCAGATCTTCCATCTTGAGAGAGCCTTGCAAGCGGCCGAGAATTTGCTCTTCCTGTTCGCCGGTGATCTTTCCCCGCTCTTTGCTTCCCTGAAGGAATTTTTGGATTCTCCCCAGTCCCCTATCGATGAATTCCTGGGACACGTCGTAGACCAGAGTCTCATAGCCCGCCTGGGCGGAGACCTGGGCTATTCCCGCCCCCATGGTTCCGGCACCGACCACGCCAATCCTCGATTGATCCGACATAGGCTATCTATTCACCCTTTTGGCTCAGTATTCTTCTGCTGCCGATTTACTTTCCGGTAAATGCGGGAGCCCGCTTCTCAAGAAAGGCCTTGACCCCCTCATCGAAATCGGCACTCCTCCCTGCGATCTCTTGGAGGTTTGCCTCATACTCCAACTGGCTTTCCAACTCGGACTGAAGGTTACGGTTGACCGCCCGCGTGATCAGTCCAATGCTCCGCGGGCCCCGGGCAAGTCTCTCGGCCATCTCGCGGGCCCTGCCTGGGAGTTCATCGGAGGGTACGACTTTGGCAACCAGACCAATCCTCAGGGCTTCCTGGGCATCCACAGGCTCTCCGAGCAGAAAGAGTTCCATGGCCTTGCTGAGACCCACGAGGCGAGGGAGAAAGAAGCTCCCGCCGCAATCGGGCGCCAGTCCCACCCTGACAAAGGCCTCGACGAAGCGTGCCTCTTCCGATGCGATGCGCAGATCACAGGCGAGTGCAAGATTACATCCCGCGCCGGCAGCAATTCCGTTCACCGCAGCCAGCACGATCTTTTCCATGCTGCGAATGCGCAGAATGATGGGGTTATACTTTTCTCTCAGAGATTGTCCCAGAGAGCCTTTTCGATCCGGGGAACGTTCCTTCAGATCCTGGCCCGCACAAAACGCGCGTCCGGCCCCGGTGATGATGATCGTGCGGGTCTCCCCGTCCTTTTCCGCATCTCTGAGCGCGTTAAAAAACTCGCTATTCATCTGTGACGTGAACGCATTCAGGGCCTGGGGGCGGTTCAGGGTGATCGTGGCGACCCCGTTTTGCTTCTCATAGAGGATGGTTTCGTAGCTCACGGCCGCTGTCTCCTTACTTTCCCTTGAACTCCGGCTTGCGTTTTTCTGTGAAGGCCTTCATGCCTTCCCTCCTGTCCTCGGAGGCGAAGAGCAGATAAAAGGACTTGCGCTCAAAGTCCAAGCCTTCATCCAGGGAGGCGTTGTCGGATTTCAGGATCGCCTCCTTGGCGAGCTTCACGGCGAGGGGAGATTTGCTGGCGATCTTCTTGGCTACACTCTTTGCTTCCTCCAGGAGGAGTTCCACGGGAACTACCTTGTTCACCAGGCCGCAACTCTCCGCCTCGGATGCACTCAGGTGCTCTCCTGTAAGGACCATGGACATGGCCCGGTGTTTTCCCACGATCCGGGTGAGCCTCTGGGTTCCGCCGGAGCCTGGGATGGCGCCAATGTTGATTTCGGGCTGACCGAATCGGGCTGTCTCCGAAGCGATGATGATATCGCAGGTCATGGCCAGCTCGCATCCGCCGCCCAGGGCGTATCCGCTTACCGCGGCAATGATGGGCTTGGAGATCTTGTTGATCTTGTCTCTGAAGAACAGACGACCTTGGAGGCGCTCGTCGAACGGGGTCGCATCGACCATCTCTTTGATGTCCGCGCCGGCGGCGAAGACCTTTTCACCACCGGTGATGATAATGACCCGGATCTTCTCATCCTGGTCGAAGGCCTCCATGGCGAGGCTCATCTCTTTGACCAGGCCGTAGGAGAGGGCGTTCAACTGCTGGGGTCGGTTCAGGGTGACGATGCCGACAGCACCGTCTTTCTCAGCCAAGATGAATTCGTAGCTCATTTATAGGGAAAGCTATACACTACGCGGAAGGGGGTTTTCAAGGCGGTAATAATTCCTTTTGACATGAGGGGTTAGACGGGATTAGAAGGCGATGGACAACTGTAGTCTTATGACCCACTGGTCTTGAACGGAAGAATCTTTCCATATGAGGCTAACTCTAACCGTAACTACGGCCTAAACCTTCCTAAAACACCCAATAACTTTAAGGCTTATCAGTCAATTTGCTTGTTAGTTCTTGGCAGGTCTCTGCACCAGTACACGGACAGAAGGCGGTACAGTGAGTGTAAGATTTACCCTGGCCTGAGCCCTCCCAGTGGGTTTTCTTGTTGGAAGTTTTGCCCTGAGTAAATAAAGGGTGAGACATTTGCTGTTTGGAGGCCAAGACTCAATTAAAGCGTCGTTTAATTGCGTCCTGAGGACCAAGCAAAGCCCCCGGTGGTTACAGCGCCGTTAAAGCTGCTGATCGAGCAAGTAATGCCCGGCTTGACCTGCGTAACCCAGTGCCAGCTATCACCAGTAAATGAGATGCGCTCCTGGTGGCACTTCCCGCCGCAACACACGGCAGTCCCCTGGTGGCGGTTGGTGTCCTGGCGGACGATCGGGAAACCAGATGCGGCATTTCCCGGGAGGAGGAAGATGCCCGGGAGGTACGGGTAGATAGGCTGGTTCAGGTCTACCGCGCTCGACGACGATACCCTGGCTGCGTCTATCCGGTTCGACGATAACCGATTCTTTAGGGTGGGTCCTGTGGGGGACTTTTGGCGGAGAAGCAGCCACTGCGGTGCCAGCCTGAAGATAGGGAATAGGATCGAGCGGTTGGCCGTTGCGGCGCACCTCGAAGTGGAGGTGGGGGCCGGTGGCATTTCCACTGCGCCCCACTTTTGCGATGGGCTCGCCACGCTCGACTCGGTCGCCAGCGCGCACCAGCGGCCTGCTCAGATGGGCGTAAAGGGTCGTGAGGCCGTTGCCATGGTCGATAAGCACCACTCTACCGTATTTGCCTTGTCTCCCGGCTTGGATGACCGTGCCCCCGGCGGCAGCCGTAACTTCATCACCGTGCTCACCATCGATATCGATTCCTTCATGGGGCGAACGCTTGCTGCGGCGTGGCCCGAACTTAGCAGTGATCCGTCCGTGCAGGGGCCACGAGAGCGCTGCGGTGGTCATCGGCTGCGGACTCACGGACCTAGACGACCCCGGAATGAAGATCATTGTGCCGGCACGAATTCGGTTGGGATCGCCGATACGATTGGCTCGCATCAGCCTATCCAGCGGGATCTGATAAAGCTGGGAAAGCGCGTAGAGTGTCTGACCGCGCCGCAGTTTATGATAGATCCCTTTCGGTTCCACGGAATAACTATCAATGTGCTCGGCCGATTCAATGCGCTCCTTATCAGCGAGATTATTTGGTTCGGGAAAGGCGGTTTCCCTTTTGGGATGGGGATCGGAGACCGATGGCGTGGATCTTGAGGCACATGCGGCAGAGAAAGAGAAAAGAAGAAAGCTTAA
>JAUXIP010000270.1 GCA_030620935.1 Deltaproteobacteria bacterium
CGCCACCTCGCGCCACGCCTCCATCCTTTGAACCTTCTGGATCTGGGTAATATCTTCCAGAAAGACCATAATACCCAGCATCTCCCCCTCATCGCCTTTCAGGGTCGCCACCGTGCTCATGACCGTTAGAATCCGGTCGGGGAGGGGAATTTTAATCTCTCGCTCGACCACCGCGAGTCCCCTGACCTGCTCCATGATCTCTCGCAGGACCTGGAGATGTTCTGAGCTAAAAACCTCCGAGAAATCTTTTCCCAGGGCCTCCTCTTCAGTAACACCCAACATCTCCCCTGCAGTTTTATTGATCGTGGTAATCTTCCCCCCCGGATCCACAGAGATCACCCCCGCTGTGATATTGCCCAGCAGGGTCTCCATGTATCGCCCCCTCTTTTCGACTTCCAGATTGATTTGCTTGAGATCACGCGTCATCTGGTTGAAGGAATCGACCAGGGTCCCGATCTCGTCGTCTCCGGCCGCTTCGATCTGATACTCCCAATTCCCATGAGCGACCTCGTGGGTCCCCTCGGCCAGCCGCTGAATAGGTACGGTAATCCCCTTGGCCAGATAGAGGCCGAACCAGGTGGCGGTAAAAATAATCACCAAGGTGATCAGGAGAAGAAGCATAATGTAGGTATTCTTGATGGGATTTTTCAGAATCGCCAGATGCTTATGCTGTTCATAAGAGCGGGCGATCTGGGAAGCCTTCTTCGTGATGCTTTTCGGGACGAAATAATCTACGACCACCGCCCCCACAACCCTCTTGTCCTGGCTAAAGATGGGGACTCCCCCGCGGATGATATCGCCTTCGCCGAAAGCATCCTGCGTCCCCGACATCGCCAAGCCGCGCAGGAGACGATTGAGAAAGTCGGAATCATGTTTGATCGTCACGCCGGTCGGAACCTGATCGTTGAATGCCACCACCAGGAGCCGGCGGTCGGGGGAAAAAACCTCAACGGTGCCTAAATTGTATTCTCGCTGCTTGGCCTGGATGAACTCCTTGAGATCCCCGATCCGCTTAGGGTTGAAGAGTCCCTCTTGAGTGACAAGCTAGCTTAACTGACGGGCATAGAAAATGGCGTTATTGGCGGAATTCTGGTTATACGTCTGTGCGATATCGAGGGATCCCTGAAGGGCATTCTCGACCTGGACGTCAAACCATCTCTCGAAGGAGCGCGATACAAAACTCCCGGCGATGAAAAAAAGGACCAACGTAGGGACCAGGGAAAGCCCGATGAATGCCAGGACTAAGCGCACTCTCAGGCGAGACCCAAGGATGCGCCTCTTGCGCTCGAACATAAGCTTAACCAAGTTTCGGACGACCAGGAAGACCAGAAGGATGAGCAGGATGATGTTGATGTTCAGAAGGAGGAAAAAGGCGATATTGTTGCCGACCGAATATTCGGCCGAGACCTCAGGGAGATGGACCTCGAAAAAGGCGAAAAGCAACACCATCAGGATGGTGACAAGAATCACCCACCCTTCGCGCTTTCTCCGTTTGGCCTCTTCTTGTCTGAGGCTTTCTTCTACGGCCTTTTTTTTCTCCTCCGGCTCCACGATCGTAAAAACCCCCTAAGAGGTCAAAAAACAGTCGGATTTTACCTCCTAAAGAGGTAGAGGACAAGGGTTAAGATCAGGCTTCACTAGGATGCAGGTCGCAAGGGGGAAGTAAAAGGTAAATCGCTCCCTCTGTATGTAAATGCCCCCGGGAGGTGGCCGAGCCAGGGAATTTTGGCCCCGATAGACAAGAGTATTCCCAAGACGATGAATAAAATTCCCAGGAATATTAAGCTGTTACCAAAATTCAGCATCCATCATCGACTAAAAAAGAGTCTTCTGTTTTTTGGGATTGCCTGTAGGTCCGTCGCCCTTTTTACGGCCGAAATGCTCATAGGCCAAAGAGGTGACCATCCGCCCCCGGGGAGTGCGGTGCAAGAACCCAGCCTGGATTAAATACGGCTCGTAGACGTCCTCGATGGTATCCTTTTCCTCTCCGATGGCAGCTGCCAGGGTATCGACGCCCACAGGCCCCCCGCCAAATTTGTCGATTAAGGTCAGCAAGAGCAAGGTGTCCATTTTATCAAAACCCATAGGATCCACCTCCAACATGAGCAAGGCATCCTGGGCGACCTGTTTGGTGATCGTCCCTGCCGCTTTGACTTGGGCATAGTCTCGAACTCTGCGGAGTAGCCGGTTGGCGATTCTCGGAGTTCCCCGAGAGCGGCGGGCAATCTCCTTGATCCCGTCAGGCTTCCCTTCTACGCCGAGAATCGACGCGGAACGACTGAGAATTTGAGACAGGGCCTCGGGCGTATAAAAATCGAGGCGGAAGATGGCCCCGAAACGGTTCCTTAATGGAGAAGTAAGCAGTCCTGAACGTGTCGTCGCGCCGATCAGCGTGAAACGTTTTAGATCGAGCTTGATGGATCTGGCCGACGGGCCTTGGCCGATCATGAGATCGATTTGATAGTCCTCCATGGCCGGATAAAGGACCTCTTCCACCACGTGGTTCAGCCGGTGGATCTCATCGATAAAAAGGATGTCGCCTTCCTCCAGATTGGTCAGCAACGCCGCGAGATCTCCCGGTCGCTCGACCACGGGTCCGGAGGTGGCCTTGATATTGACTCCCATCTCCCGGGAAATGATGTAGGCCAGTGAGGTCTTTCCCAAACCCGGCGGACCGTGAAAGAGGACATGGTCCAGGACGTCTTTTCGTCCCTGCGCGGCAGTGATGGCCACACCGAGGTTTTCTTTAACCCGTTCCTGCCCCACGTATTCGTCAAAGGAGCGGGGCCTGAGGTTAATCTCATACTTCGAATCTTCGTCGGTTTTCTTAGGAGAGTTTTCCCGGGCATCCATCTTAGAAAATATGGCAAAAAGGCAAAGAGCAGATTTTTAATTCTGCATTCTACAACTTGCAATCTCTATTGACTGAGTTTGCGCAAGGCCTCCTTCAACACCGCCTCTAATTTTTCCTTCCCCGTCTGAGTAATCTCGCGCACATGTTTCTCCGCCTCCGCCCGCCGGTAGCCCAGATTCACAAGGGCGGAGACCGCGTCCTGCCTCACCTGGGACCCGTCGCTTTGTCTTGTTTCTGGGGAAGGGAGGGTTTGAAGTTTATCTCTCAACTCTACGACCATCCTTTCCGCAAGCTTTTTCCCCACCCCGGGTATCGAGACGAGTCGCGGCTGGTCGCCTTCTCTGAGTGCCCGGGCCAGATCGTCCGCCGGGATGCCGGAGAGAATATTGACCGCCAGCTTTGGCCCGATGCCTGCAACACTGTTCAGGAGAAGAAAGACTTGCTTCTCCCCATGATCTAAAAAGCCGAAGAGATGCAAAGCATCTTCCCTCACATAGGTATGAATGTAAAGACTCACGGGCTCGCCTACTTCCGGCAAACGATAAAAAACCCCTAGGGAGACAAAGACATGATACCCTACCCCTCCCACATCGACGATGACTTCCCCCGGCGACTTGTCCGCGAGTGTCCCTCTGATTTTGGCGATCACGGTGGATTCCTAACCTTGACCAGGTCGTCGAAAAAGGTTCGACCTTGAGGCTTCGTCGTGAGCGCCCAGCCGAACGGCTCACCTCGAAAGGTCCGTCCGCGCTTTCGCTGTTGAGGTATTCGAGTTCCGCGTCCCGAATCAACCCGAAACTCGAGACTCGAGACCCGAAACTTTTCTATTGTTAGGATAACTTCCATCGACGCATCCGGGAGCCACCTCTGGGTAACGCTCTCATCACCTGGGCGTGGAAGGCTCGCTGATGAAGATAACAGATGGCTGCGGCGAGCGCATCCGCCGCGTCGACGGGAAGCTTTTCAGATAGGCTGAGAAGAGACGCCACCATCTTTTGCACCTGCTCTTTGCTGGCCCGACCGTAACCGACGACTGCTAATTTAATCTCCGCGGCAGAGTATTCGTGAACGGCGATATCGTGCTCCGCCGCAGCCAGCAGCGCGACCCCACGGGCCTGTCCCAGCTTCAAAGTGCTCTGCGCGTTGCGGGCGAAAAAAATCTTCTCCAAACTGATCCCCTGGGGGTCATATCGCTTGAGAACCTTTTTGAGCTCCAAGTAAATCTGTCTCAAGCGATTCTCTTGCCCGGAGTTCCTCGCAGATTCGATCGTCCCGTGGGCCACATGGACGATGGATCCCCTCACCAGATCCACGACTCCCCAACCCATCACCACCGTGCCGGGGTCAATACC
>JAUXIP010000107.1 GCA_030620935.1 Deltaproteobacteria bacterium
CCGTCATACTTTCCTATCACCCCCGTTCTACAGATCAACCCATATCCATCCGATTTTTTTAACTTTTTAATTCTATCCTATTACTGAATCAAGTCAAGTTGACGGATACTCCAGTTTGCATTTCAAATTAAGGGCTAGGCAAGGAGACCTTCCCGTCCTTGAGCGAAGATTGGCTCGGAGGCGATGGAAGTCTCTGCGAAGCTGATCACCGAGAGTGAGGGGGCCTGCCAAACAAGCCGAAAGCACCGAGACAGAACGCTTCGACATAAGCAGAGACCCATTGCATTCGGCGCGAGAGGCAGGCCCCCGAACAGAACCTCCCGCCTCAGCTTAAGACTGATCCGCCTACGACGGAGACGAGACACTGGAGCGAAGGGATGGAAGATCCTCTTACTATGAATGAGGGATGATTTTACGTCTCCTCGCAAACCTAAGTTCACCTACTCCGATCGGCATTCCGTCGCGGCTTGATCTTCCAAAATTTCTGGGGAAAATCGGAAATCAACCCGTCGACTCCCAGCGAGAGAAACTTCTTCATTTCGCTTACCTCGTTAACCGTCCAAACAAAGGTCTTAAGCCCGAGCTCCTCGGCCTTGGATAAAAGATCGGGGGTCGCCAGCTCTTTCTGAACCTGAAGCGCATAGGCTTGAAGCTCCGCGGCCACCTGGAAGGGATCTTCTCGACCACGCTTACCGTAAAGGACGGCGATCCGGACCTCGGGAGCCATCTCCCTTACCCGCCGCAGGGAACGATAATCAAACGAGGAAAAAATAGTACGGTTCAAATAGTCATAGTGACTCAGAATAAAAAGCATTTTGAGTTCGATCCCAAGAGACCCACGAGAAACGGTCTTGATGACCAGATTCAAGTCCGCTCTGCCGTTAACGATCTCCACGACCTCCTCCAGAGCAAGAATCCTCTGCCCCTTCAACGACTTCTTAAACCACCGTCCCACGTCGAGCTTCTTAAGTTGCTCCAGGGTCTTCCCTTTGACAAGCCCTCTTACGCCGGCGGTCCGAACCAGGCTCTCGTCGTGGATCACTACCACGTGGCCGTCTTCGGAGAGCTGGCAATCGATTTCAATCATATCGGCCCCGGCCTCGACCGCCTTTTCAATTGCCACCTGGGTGTTCTCCGGGTAAGAGCCGGAGAATCCCCGGTGGGCAATCTTGACAAAACCGGTGATCATCACTGAAAAGAAACGAGAGAGGTTGACATTAATAACAACCCACGGAATTTAGAGAGGAGCGACGGCTTCACGGACAGGCACTACTTTTCTTCAAATAGATGAAAAACTCTTTATTGCCTTTGGGTCCTAAGAGCGGAGACTCCGTCACTCCCGTGCACTCAAGACCCAACTTTTCGGCAGCATCTTTGATCTCTTGGATCACCCGGAGATGTTCCTCATGGCTGCGAACGACTCCTCCTTTGCCGACCTTTTCTCTACCTACTTCAAACTGCGGCTTGATCAGAGCCAGGATCTCACCCTTGGGAGCCAAGAGTCTCTGAACTACCGGAAGGACCAAGCGGAGGGAAATGAAAGAGACGTCGATGGTGGCAACCTGCGGGGTCTGGGAAAGTTCTTCAGGCATAAGATGCCGGATGTTTCTTCTTTCCAAGACAACGACGCGCGGCTCTTTTCTGAGCTTCCAGGCCAGTTGCCCATAGCCCACGTCCACGGCGTAGATTTGACGGGCGCCACGGTCGAGGAGGCAATCGGTAAAACCGCCGGTCGAGGCTCCCACATCAAGAACGATCCGATCTTTGACATCGATCCGAAACTCTTCGAGGGCTTTCTCCAGTTTGGTCCCGCCGCGGCTGACATAGGGAAAGGTTTTACCCTGAAGGCGGATCACGGCCTGCGAGTCAACCAGGCTTCCGGCCTTGGCCAAGGGTCGATCATTCACCAGCACCTCTCCGGCCAGGATCCGCCTGCGTCCTTCTTCCCGCCCTGACACCAGCCCACGCTCCACCAGCAATCGATCCAACCGCTCTTTCTTTTTCATCCCTCCTTTATTCTCTTTTTCTCTTTCCGGACCATCTGAAGGGCCGCCTGGCAAATCGCTTCCTTGTCGATGCCGCAGATCTTTCTTAGCTCCGCTTGGGTTCCATGAGGAATAAATCGGTCCGGCACCCCCAGACGTTTGACCGTCACTCCCGTAAATTCCTCCTCTGCCAAAAGTTCCAACACGGCGCTCCCGAAACCGCCTTCCAACACATGATCCTCCACCGTGATCAGCCGCGGAACTTGAGTCAATAGCCGCACAAGCATCTCCCCGTCCAAGGGCTTCACGAAACGGCCATTCACCACCGCAGCATCGATCCCTAATTGAGCCAGGTCCTCGGCCGCTTTCAAAGCAGGGATCACCGTATTGCCGATTCCCATGATGACTAGGTCTTTTCCCTCACGGAGAAGTTCGGCCTTGCCGATCTCCAACGACCGGAGTTCACCATCCATCTCTATTCCCCAACCCTCTCCTCGCGGATAACGCAGCGTGATCGGCCCGCTATGCTCCACGGCGGTCTTGAGCATATGTTGCAGCTCATTCTCATCCTTCGGCGCCATGATCACCATGTTGGGAATCGAGCGCATATAGGCGAAATCGAGGACCCCGTGATGGGTCGGCCCGTCGGCCCCGACCAAACCGCCCCGGTCCAGGGCAAAAACCACGTGCAGATTCTGGAGGCAGACATCGTGAACGATCTGGTCATAAGCCCGCTGGAGGAACGTGGAGTAAATCGTCACCACCGGGATCCAACCCTCAGTCGCCATACCTGCCGCGAAGGTTACCGCGTGCTGCTCCGCGATCCCGACATCATAGGAACGTCCGGGGATTTCTAGGGACAGCTTGTCGATCCCGGTCCCGCTCCCCATTGCCGCCGTGATCCCGACTACCTTAGGATTTTCTTTGGCCAACCGAATCAAGCCCTGGGCAAAAGTCTCCGTGAAGCTGCGCCCCGGCCCTTTTTCTTTCTTAGACTTTCCGGTCAGAACATGAAAAGGGGTAACGCTGTGGTACTTGATCGGATTTTCCTCCGCCGGTTCATAGCCTTTGCCCTTCTTGGTTATAACGTGGACCAGCGTAGGTCTTTCGATCTTCTTTACGTTCTCTAACGTGTGAACCATCTCCGGGATGTGATGGCCGTCTATGGGACCCACGTACTGGAATCCCAAGGCCTCGAAAAGAAAACCCGGCGTCACCAAGCCGATAAAAGAATCCTTGACCTTGCGGGCGACTTGATAAAGATTCTCGCCCACTTTGGGCAGCGTGCGCAGAAGGCTCCTCAGGTTTTTCTGCAACCTGACGGCCGTTTCCGTTGTCAGCTGCTTGCTTAAAAATGACGAGAAGGCGCCGACGCGCGGATCGATAAAGTGCGCATTGTCGTTGAGGACGACGATCAGATTCCGATCCAAATGGCCCGCCTGGTTCAATCCTTCAAAAGTCAGACCGGCGCTCAGACAACCGTCGCTGATCACGGCGACAACTTTGCGATTGGAACCCTCCAGGACCTTGGCTTCGACCATACCTAGGGCCGCGGAGACCGATGTCCCTGCGTGACCGGCGCCGAAGACATCGTACTCACTTTCTTCGCGGCTGAGAAATCCGCTGATCCCTCCCAACTGGCGGATCGTTGGGAGCTTATCGCGCCTGCCGCAAATGAGCTTATGCGCGTAGGCCTGATGTCCGGTATCCCATACGATGCGATCCTCGGGTGTTTGAAAGACATAGTGCAGGGCCAAGGTGAGCTCGACAGCGCCCAGCGTCGAGGCCAAATGGCCTCCGACCTCCGAAACTACCGAGAGGACTTCTTCACGCACCTCTCGGGCCAAAAGGGAAAGCTCTTCGATACTCAGCTTGCGAAGCTCTGCCGGGTCGCTGATATTATCAAGTATCCTCACCATCTGCGATATCCATCCTACGTGCGTAAACCCCGAACCACGGACTTACGTCCGTGGCTTTGGGGCGCTTCCCTTCGGGGAAGTTCGGAACATTCATCCCCGGACTCACGTCCGGGGCGTTCTGTGGTACGGGGTAAAGGTTTTTCCGCCTCCCTACTTCACTCTCTGTCCGACATAATGAGCTATCCCCCTTAGGGGATCCCCTTTTTTCCTAAAAGGTTCTATCTCCTTTATACACTGCTGTAAGAGCTCTTGGACTCGGCTCCGTGCCGTTGGAAGTCCGACAATAGAAGGATAGGTAGCCTTTTTTCTCTCGCTGTCGCCGGTCTTCATCTCACCCCTCTCACCGGGTTGACCCTGAGAGTCCAGGATATCATCAGTGATTTGAAAGGCCAGACCCAGAAACTCCGCATAGCGGTTGATCCTGCGAAACTCCCTGGGCGATGCTCTCCCGATCCGGGCACCGATCCGCGCGGCCGTATGGATCAGAGCTCCGGTTTTACGGACATGAATGTATTCGACCGTTGCGATATCGACCTCCCGACCTTCGGCCTCCAGGTCGATCACCTGGCCTCCCACCATCCCACCCACTCCTGCACCATGAGATATCTCGTGGATCAATTCTAGGATCAACTTTGGCCCCAAAGTCTTCACCACCCGGGGACGGGACATCCAATGAAAAGCTTCGGTGAGAAGCGCATCTCCGGCGAGCAGTGCAACTCCCTCACCAAAGACCTTATGATTGGCCGGCTCCCCTCTTCTCAGATCATCGTCGTCCAAGGCGGGGAGATCGTCGTGGATAATCGAGTAGGCATGAATCAGCTCTAGGGCGCAGGCAAAAGGAAGCAGCGACTTGTGTTTCGCTCCGAAAAGTTCCCCGGCGGCTAAAGTCAAAATAGGACGGAACCGCTTCCCTCCTGAAAAGACGCCGTAGCGCATCGCTCGATGGAGAGTCTGGGGCTGCTGAATACACTCCTTAAGATAGCCCTCCAGGGCCCGGTCGATTATGGCTTTTCGCTCTTTGAGGTAACCGTGGATATCAAAACTCAACACGTCTTAGGGTTCCTCGGCGTCCGGCTCTTCGTCCGTCGGGTCCGTGAACGGTTTGAACTGGTGTTTTCCCTCTTTATCTTTGACCAGCACCTCGATTTTTTTTTCAACATCTGTCAGTTTTTGGCTACAATACTTCACAAGGCTCACTCCCGATTCAAACGCCGCCAAGGACTCTTCCAGAGAAAGCTCTCCGGACTCAAGCCGCTCTACCACTTTTTCCAGCTCCTTAAGAGCCTCTTCAAACTTTTTGTTTCCCCGAACTTTTTTTGCCATCGACCTGCCCAAGGCTAGTTTAAAGCCATCAGTTCAAAAGGATCAATTCTGGCTCCATTCAAGCGCGCCCCCCAGTGCAGATGAGGACCGGTGACTCTGCCGGTCATTCCGACCCGGCCGATCAAATCTTCCTTACGCACCTCAGAATCTTTTTCCACCTGAAATTCCGAAAGATGAAAGTACATCGTATATAAACCGCCGCCGTGATCCAATACAATACTTTTCCCGGCAAAGAAAAATTCCTCTCTCAAGACTACCTTTCCATGATTGGCCGCGATGATTTCCGTACCGGCGGAGGCCCTGAGATCGACCCCGCTATGAGGCGAGCGCGGGGATCCGTTAATGATCCTGCTCAAACCGAAGGGTGAACTTACTTCTCCCGAGACCGGGGGCAGAAAACGTCCCTCCCACAAACGGCGGGGACTAAAGAGCTGCCAAAGCCGAGTTATCTGCGCCCGCTCTTTCTGGATCCTTCTCTGCGTGGCTTTGTCAAAACTATCAAAGCTCTTGGGCACCGACAGCTTCTCCCGTGCAAACACCTTGTCCCGGATGCGGAGGACTACGACTTTCTTCTTCATCACTCCGCCCCGGTTCCAGCCCTGGATGACGATATTCGTAGGTCCGACCTTCTCTTCAAGATCCACTCCTAAAAAAGCAACGTGAGAAGAACGGCCCTCCCTGGAGAAAAAGGGGATCGCCCGGCTGCCTAAAATCCCCTGCACCTTTTCAATCTCTTTTCCTACCACCTCGATCTTTACGACGCCGCCTTGAAAAGCCTCCTCAGATTGAAGCGAGATCGTCCAGGGGAACTCTCTCGCAAAAGAGGCCCGGACAAAGAGCGAAAGAGCGATGGCAATCAGTCCGAAAACCTTCCATCTATTCATTTCGCTCAACCCTACAAAAAGATTTTCCGCGGGCGAAGGTGATGCGGAGAAGATCCCCGATCTTGGTGGAGACGCTTTCTTTCACGATCGACCCTTCAGGCATTTTATGCACGATACTGTAGCCGCGCCCCAAGACCGCCAAAGGGCTGAGGCTGCTCAAGCGCTCAGCATCGTGATGGAGACGATCGCTCAATCGCTTCAAGCCATCCTGGAAACGCCGACAAAGAGCGATTGAGAGCTCGTCCAGGCGCAGCTGGTTCTCCTGCAGCCGGCGGCTGGGATCCGCCAGCCTCCGCACAAGCCCTTTCCAGCTCTCCTTGCCGGTCTCAAGTTTCATTTGCATTGCCGTGACCAGGCCATCCTGCAGCTCCTGCAGGTGCTCGACAAGCTTCTCCCTTTCGGGAACCGCCATGGCTGCCGCCGCCGTAGGAGTCGGCGCACGGTGATCGGCGACAAAGTCGGCGATGGTAAAGTCTACCTCATGGCCGACGCCGGAGATTATCGGAATCGGAGCGGCAAAAATCGCCCGCGCTACGACCTCCTCATTAAAGGCCCATAGATCCTCCAACGATCCTCCTCCACGTCCGACAATCAGGACTTCAACCATTCCCGACCGGCTGAGCTCCGTGATTCCTTGGGCAATTTCCAAGGCGGCCCCTTCCCCTTGAACCCTGACCGGCCGAACGACCACCCTCCGCTCCGCAAACCGATCGCCTAGGACACGAAGCATGTCGCGGAGCGCCGCACCCTGCAACGAGGTGACAATGCCGATGGACCCGGGCAAAAATGGCAGCGGCCTTTTCCTCTCGGGAGCAAAAAGGCCCTCGTCCCCAAGTTTCTGCTTTAACTGCTCAAAGGCCAGATAGAGCGCCCCTTGGCC
>JAUXIP010000352.1 GCA_030620935.1 Deltaproteobacteria bacterium
AGAAGGCTAACACCATTCTCCGGGGAAAGATGCCGGATAAGATCCCTTACTCCACAGCACGACAGGTCAAACTCTCCGTCAACCTGAGGGCCGCACGAAAGTTGGGTGTTACGATTCCAAGGAGGGTCCTGGACGAAGCGCAAAACGTGATCCCGCTGGATGAATTTGTCAAAGCGCCTGTATATAAGGAGGGAGAGTGGTGGGTTTTCCGAGTGAAAAGGGAGGGGAAAGCTCCGGAGGAGTTCAGAGTCACCTACAGGAACGGTAAATTTGAAAGTGACCACCCAGAGTTCTTAGAGGGGAGTGACGACCCGGATTCGGAAACGCTTGGTCCTTTAGTTTCAGTGCATTTAATTGATCCTGAGAAGCGGTGGCTGGATTTTCCTCTTGTCCGGGGCAAGAAATGGAGCTTTCGATATAGACACGGAGCTGATCTCAAAAGTAGAGGTGGTTATATTCCCAATTGGCACTACGCTGATGCAGAAGTCATTGGACTGGTGCCTCAGCCAGTGAAAACACCAGCCGGGAAGTTTAACGCTATCGAGATAAGGAGAACAGACACAGCAGAGGCCAGACGCGATTTCACCTATTTTTATAGTCCTGAAACTAAGAGCGTAGTTAGGCTTAAGATTAAAACGGATTCGGTGTATGGCAAGCAAAACGTGCGTTTGGACCTTGTCAAGTATGGGCGAGCGGCCCCTGTTGTAAAAGGGCTTGGTTTTAAGCAGTCTCGAAGATAAAAAGCGATGTATGCTTTTAATTGGCTGATAACATGCGGTGGGATACGGACGCTTAGAATTTGAAGAAGTGGGCTATGACTGGACTTAACTGGATGAAGGGCCTCTCTACCTTCCGAGCGCGAATCTTTTGGGCGCTCGTTCCAATTATCGTTTTGCTCTTCATACTTCTTGGCGTGATCGACTTTCGGCAGCAGAAGAGTATGGCGAAAGAGGAATTCATGAGGCGGGGGCAAACGATGGCCGCCAATCTCGCGTACAGTAGTGAGCTGGGAGTCTTTGCGGAAGATGAGTATCTCCTGGATTCCTCAATGCGGATGGTTGCCGGTGATGCTGACGTTGCCTACGTGTTTATCTATGGCGAGGACTGGAATCTTCTCGCAACCCAAGGGGGACAGGCCACCCAGATAAAAGGGCGAACCTGGGAGCTCTCCGAAGAGGAGAGGGGCCAGTTAATCCGTGACCGCCAGACCTTTTCCAAAGTCGTAGCGGGGGAACAGGGAGAAATCATCGAATTCTTGTCGCCAATTGTCTCACAGGATTTAAAGATTCCGGAGGAGCTTCGGATCGGGCTCTTTGGCAGCAAAACGGGTGATTCCCAGCAAGTACAGCCGCGGATTATCGGCGCCGTAAGGCTCGGCCTGTCATTAAAGAGCGTTGAGGATCACCTTGCCGCCCATCTGATATGGCGGGGGGAATTCCTCGTGGCTTTATTGATATTAAGCATGCTAGCCATCTACGTTTTTGCCCGGCGAATCACTCGGCCCATCAAACGGCTGACGGATCAGGCAGTACAGATTGCTGATGGCAATCTCGACCAGGAGATCCCGGTCGATTCGCGGGACGAGATCGGCCAACTCGCCCTCAGCTTCAACGATATGGTCCGGGCCTTAAAGCGAAACATTACCGACAAGGAACGGGTGCTGGCGGACTTGCGGGATTTGAATCGGACTCTCGAAGATCGAATTCACCAAAGGACGGTCGAGATCGTGGCGATCAACTTCGATCTCCGGCAAGCGACACGTCACAAATCGGAGTTCTTGGCCCGCATGTCACACGAGCTTCGCACCCCGCTCAACGCGATCATCGGCTGTTCGGAGGTCTTGTTGGATCCATTATTAAAGGTCAGCGAGGAGGAAAGATCACAGTTTCTGAAGGACATATTGAATAGTGGAAAGCATCTGCTCAACCTGATCAATGAAATCCTCGACCTCTCAAAGGTCGAGGCCGGCCGGATGGAACTGCAGATCGAACCTGCTGCCCTGAGCGATATCCTGGAGGCCGTGCAGAGCACGATGCGGCCGCTTGCGGCTAAAAAGGACATCGACCTTCGTGTCGAAACTGACAGTCAAATTCCTGTGCTTCCCATGGACAGCGCGCGCGTGAAGCAGATCCTCCTTAACTTGGTAGGGAACGCCATCAAATTCACGCCCGAGTCCGGTCAAGTCTGGGTCCGAACGGATATCGAGGAGGGGGCGGTGCGGGTCGAGGTAGGCGACACAGGGCCGGGAATCGCAGAGGAGGATCACGAACGGATCTTCCGCGAGTTTGAACAAGCAAAGGCGAATGGGAAATCTAACGGGTTCGAAGATACGGGATTGGGCCTTCCGCTGGCAAAGAAATTTGTTGAGATGCATGGGGGTAAGCTGTGGGTGGAAAGCAAACTGGGTAAGGGCACCCGGTTTCTATTTACGCTGCCGCTTTCAGGCGGGGAAAATTGTACCGAAGGGTTAAAGGGGTAAAGTGATGGCAGGAGAGATGACTCTGCTGGTTGAAGATAATGAGATTAACCGTCGCTTGGAGAAGTTCCTGCTCCGGTCGGAGGGTTACCGCGTACGCGAGGCGGCAACTGCGGAAGAGGCCTTCAGGGTTCTCGAAACCGATCGACCCGACCTCATCCTTATGGATATTCAACTTCCTGACGTGGACGGTCTGGAGGTTACTAGGAAATTGAAAGGGGACCCGGCTACACGTGACATCCCAGTGGTGGCCGTCACCTCGTATGCTATGAAGGGCGATAGGGAAAAGGCATTGGCGGCCGGCTGCGTCGGCTTTATTACGAAACCCATTGATAAGGCGGCGTTCGTGCAAGAGATCGCCACCTACATCAGTCATAAGGAGCAACTCCCGGACGCCGGATGAGCTAAAACCGAGAAGATTGGGGGGAGAGAATTTGATGGAGACAACCGGAACGCGGATCCTGATTGTGGATGATGACGCAACGTCGCGTCGGCTATTGGAGGTGCGGTTGCGCTCTCTGAGATATGAGGTGACTATGACCGCCAATGGGCAGGAAGCCCTCACGGCGATAAGGAGTGAGGTGCCTGTCCTGATGCTGCTGGACCTTCAGATGCCTTTAATGGGTGGCATGGAGTTACTGCACGCGGTTCGGCAGGAGGGGATTGACCTTCCTGTCATCGTTATTACTGCCCATGGTTCCATCGAGGTCGCAGTCGAGGCGATGAAGGAAGGTGCCTACGACTTCATTACCAAACCTCTAGACTCGAAGCACCTCGAAATCGTGATACGAAAAGCGCTGGAGCGCGAGGAGCTAAGAAGGGAGATAGAAGTTCTCACGGAGGAGGCCGGCAGGCGTTATCAGCTGGTTGTCGGTAAGAGTGCGAAGATGAATGAGGCGGTAGAGACGGCAAGGAAATCAGC
>JAUXIP010000375.1 GCA_030620935.1 Deltaproteobacteria bacterium
AAAGATTCTATGATTGAGAAGGCCGTGATTCTGAGTACCGGCGATGAGCTGATCACCGGACCGGTGGTCGATACCAACTCGGCTTACATCGCGGACAAGCTCTGCGCTCTCGGCCTTGAGGTTGCGGCGGTGCTCAAGGTTGGAGACGCCAAGGAAAAGCTTCGTTGGGCGCTTCAGCAAGGGGTTGAGCTTGGGGATTTTCTCATCGGCACCGGCGGGCTGGGACCTACGGTAGACGACCTTACCACTAAGGTGGTCGCGGAATTCGTTGGGCGAAAGCTAAAAATGGATGAGGATGTAGCGGAGGCATTGAAGCAACGTTTCCGATCTCGCGGCCTCCCTTGGACACCGAACAATTTAAAGCAGGCTTTCTTTCCCGAAGGCGCCGATATTATTCCCAACCCGTTGGGGAGTGCTCCAGGCTTCCGGCTCTCCGCCGGCGATAAAAAGACTCTGTTTTGGCTCTCCGGGGTGCCCAGAGAGATGGAGGCAATGCTTAACGAAAGCGTGCTTCCGTGGGTGGTGCAAGAGAGGAAAGAAGAAGCCGGGATTTCCGCGTGTACCTTTAAAATCTACGGCTTGACGGAGTCCAAGCTAGATGAGATATTGAAGCCGATTTCTCTTACCGAGGAAGTAAAATTTTCTTTCCGCGCCCACTATCCGGATCTCTCTCTGCGGTTGACGGCCAAGGGAAACAAGAAGGGAGAGAAAAAGTTTTCAGAACTGAAGGCTCGGGTCAAAGAGCTTCTGAATGCTCACATCTACGGGGAAGGCGAGGAGACCCTGGAGGAGATTGTCGGCAAAAAGCTCCTGGAAAGGGGTTGGACTCTGGCCCTGGCCGAATCCTGCACCGGGGGCATGATCAGCCATCGAATCACGCGGGTGGCCGGGAGCTCAGCCTACTTTAAGTGCTCGGCCGTTACCTACTCGAATGAATCCAAGGTCCGTTTGTTAGGGGTTCAAACGCCTACTTTAGAGCGCTATGGGGCCGTGAGCCGGGAAACCGCCCTAGAAATGGCGCAGGGTATCAAGCAGCAAGCCGAAGCGGACGTTGGGTTGAGCGTTACCGGAATTGCCGGCCCCACGGGAGGAAGTGCGGAAAAACCGGTGGGCACGGTCTGGATCGGGATAACCCACAGAGATCAGAGTGACGCCCGACTTTTTCGTTTTCGCGGGGATCGAGAGCGCGTCATTATCGGCGCTTCGCAGGCGGCCCTCACTTATTTAAGAACGGCTCTCGTTCAAGACGACGTCCAGCGGTCGTGATTCGTGCCTTTATAGGAATTCGGATCGACCCAAACATGGCTCAGAAGATCGCTGAGGTTCAATCGCGACTACAAGAAAGTTTCTCGGGGATCCGCTGGGTCGGAACAAACAACCTTCATCTGACTCTAAAGTTTCTCGGGGATGTCGAGGAGGGAAAGGTCAAGCCGATTAGTGAAGCTTTGGAGCAAGCCCTCCAGGATATTTCTCAATTTTCGATTTTAGGTAGAGAAATAGGGGTCTTTCCTGATATAAGGAGAGCCAGAGTTCTGTGGGTGGGTTTGGAAAGCGACGCCCTTGCGTCCGTAGCGAAGAGTGTGGAGAGCGCCCTTGAGCCCATCGGCTTCCCGCGAGAGAAAAGAGGGTTCACGCCCCATTTGACTATCGGACGCTGGCGCAACTTTGACGGCCGCCCGGAGCGGCTCAAACAAGAGATCGACCGTTTCAAAAATTACGATTTTGGTGAGTCTTGGGTGGAAGAGGTAGTCTTTTTTCAGAGCGTGCTTAAGCCGCAAGGTGCTGTCTATTCAGCGCTTAAAGTGATCGCGCTGCAACATCAGTGACTCCCCAATTGAGCGCTATATCTAAGGAGGCATGTCATGGATGCGAATCGGGAAAAGGCCATTGATCTTGCGGTAACCCAGATCGAGAGGCAATTCGGTAAAGGGGCGATTATGAGGCTGGGAGAGGGGGGTGTGATCAAAGACGTCGTCGTGATCTCTACCGGCTCCCTCGGTCTCGATGTCGCTTTGGGAGTGGGCGGAGTGCCGCGCGGCCGGGTCATCGAGATTTACGGCCCGGAGGCCTCGGGAAAAACGACCTTGGCTCTCCACCTCGTCGCCGAGGGCCAGAAGCAGGGGGGGATGAGCGCCTACATCGACGCCGAGCATGCCCTCGACCTCAGCTACGCGAAGAGACTGGGAGTAAAAACAGACGATCTCCTGATTTCCCAGCCCGACCATGGAGAGCAGGCGCTGGAAATCACCGAGACCTTGGTGCGGAGCGGGGCCATCGACGTCTTGGTGATCGATTCGGTGGCCGCCTTGGTGCCCAAGGCTGAGATCGAGGGCGAGATGGGGGATGCCCACATGGGGCTTCAGGCCCGGCTTATGTCCCAGGCGCTGCGGAAGCTTACGGCGACCATCGCACGCTCCCATACCATCGTGGTTTTCATCAACCAGATCCGGATGAAGATCGGAGTGATGTTTGGAAACCCTGAGACTACGACCGGAGGAAACGCCCTCAAGTTTTACGCCTCCCTGCGCATGGACATTCGAAGGATCGGAGCCATCAAAGAAGGAGACAGGATCATCGGCGGCCGGACCCGGGTCAAGGTCGTCAAAAACAAACTCGCCCCGCCGTTCAGGGAAGCCGAGTTCGATATCCTTTATGGGACCGGTATCTCGCGCGAGGGAGAGCTGGTCGATATGGGAAGCGAGATGGGGATTTTAGAGAAGAGCGGCGCATGGTACTCCCTCAATGGCGAAAGGATCGGCCAGGGACGGGAAAATGCCAAGGAATTTTTGCGATCGCATCCGGATACCACCGCTGAACTGTCCCAGAAGATCATGGACAAAGCCGGGCTTAAGCCTGCTGCCAAGGAAAGCGCGCCTGCGGAAAGGAAGGAAAAGAGCAAAGGAAAGTGAAAGGTGCGCCTCAAGAGGCAGCACTTAAACGGGCCTTTAAGTTTCTGAGCTATCGCTCCCGCAGTGAAGCGGAGGTCCGGATCAAACTCACCCAATCGGGTTTTTCACAGGATGTCGTCGAGACTACACTGGAAAAACTCCGCTCCCTTAACTTTCTCAACGATGAAGTCTTTGCCCGAGGTTGGGCTCAAGGAAGAGCCGAGGGCCGC
>JAUXIP010000052.1 GCA_030620935.1 Deltaproteobacteria bacterium
AGAGCCCTCTAAGGGGTCGCTGAGAATTACTTTTGCGCCGAATGCCGCAATGATGTATTTGCGTTCGGCGCTTGCGTTGGAAGGCATCACCAACTCGACCGGGTGTTCCAGGACCGCTCCAACCATCGCCAAGGCGATGCCGGTATTCCCTGAAGTCGAGTCAATAATCGTGTTGCCTTTTTCTAGTTGCCCCGAGTGGATCCCTTCCCGAACCATTTTTAGGACGGGCCGGTCTTTGACCGAACCACCCGGATTAAAGCCTTCCAGCTTGGCAAAGATCCGGACTCCGGCGGAGAGACCTTGGGCGATCTTGCGAATCTCTAAGAGAGGGGTGTCTCCGATCAGTTCCAGAACGGAGGCCACTTTCTGGAGTTCACGAGGTTGCTCGGCTACAACCCGTGGAGCGGCGACCAGTTTCACCATAAGAAAAAGATAAAAGAGAAGAAGGACGTTACAGTCCTCCGGCGATGGCCGGGACGATCGAAATATCGTCCCCGTCCTTCAAAGAGGTTTCGAGGTCCTGGAGAAAGCGTATGTCATCTCCGTTGACATAAACGTTGACAAACCTACGGACCTTGCCCTTCTCGTCACAAATCCGTTCTTTGATCCCGGGAAATTGGCCTTCCAGATCTTCGACCAGGGCCCGCACCGTATTGCCTTGAGCGTCGACCTCTCCGGCTCCGTTGGTAAACTTGCGAAGCGGTGTAGGGACACGGACGCGCACCATCATAAACAGTCCTCCTCTCCCGTTTAAACAACCCCTTTTATAAACTTTCCCGATGAACCTTTCAAGGTGTCGTACGGTTATGCGAGAGCCGCAAAGGTCCGGTTGCAGATATTGTCCCTTTGGGAAGGCCCTGCGCGCCGGCAATTTAGATTTCGCCGGCTATGGCTTTTCCGGGAGTCGGCTGGGTAAGCTGAAGGTATAATTCATCAAAGGTTTTAAGATTTGCGTTGATGGTAAATGGCTTCTCCACACTTTGAGCCACCACCTCAAGAGTTTTATAGCCGTTCCCTGTAATGCTGATAACGATGGATTCGTCGCGGGGGATTCTCCCTTGTTGAATGAGTTTTTTAGTCACGGCTACTTCGGTGCCTCCTGCCGGCTCGGTAAAGATCCCTTCTGTTCGCGCGAGAAGTTTAATCCCGTCCAGGATTTCTTCATCGGTGACACTTTCGCCCCATCCGCCCGACTCTCGCACGGCTTGAAGGACATAGTAACCGTCGGCCGGATTTCCGATGGCGATCGAGGAAGCAATCGTATGGGGTTTCACCGGGGTGATAAGATCAGTTCCTTTCTTCAGCGCTTGAATTATCGGGGCACAGCCGGTTGCCTGCGCCGCGTAAATCTTGCACTCGTCTTCCTGAATCAAACCCATCTGCATAAGCTCTTTAAAACCTTTAGCGATTTTGGGCAAAATGGTCCCGCCTGCCGAGGCCACCACAATATGGCGCGGCAGCTTCCATCCCAACTGTTCGGCGATCTCGAAGGCATGAGTTTTAGCCCCTTCGGCGTAGTAGGGTCTGAGATTGACGTTGACGAAGGCCCAGCCGTATTTATCTCCGATCTCACTGCAGAGCCGATTGACGTCATCATAGTTCCCTTTGATCGAGATGGTGCGGGGACCGTAGATGGCCGAGCCGATGATCTTTCCCTGTTCCAGGCCGTCCGGAATAAAGACATAGCAGATGAGGCCGGCTCGAGCGGCATGCGCGGCAACCGCATTGGCAAGGTTTCCCGTAGAGGCGCACGAGACCGTGTCGAACCCGAATTCGATAGCCTTGGATATGGCTACTGAAACCACACGGTCCTTGTAGGAGAAAGAAGGGTGATTGACCGAGTCGTCTTTGAGGTAAAGCTCTTTTACTCCGAGGGCCTCCGCCAACCTGTCGGCGCGGATAAGAGGAGTGAAGCCTGAATAAAATCCCGCTTTGGGTTCTCCGTCGATCGGCAAAAGTTCTCGATAGCGCCAGAGATTTCTCGGTCGCGAGAGAATGGCTTCCCGAGTAAGGGTTTTTTTAATCTGGTCGTAATCGTAAACCACCTCCAAAGGACCAAAACAAGTCTCGCACACGTGCAGAGGCTCTTTGGGGTAATCTTGGCCGCATTCGCGGCACCTCAGTCCTGTCACAAGACTCATGGGTTCGTCCTTCCTTTGCTATACCGACGTGGCGAGCTTGGACTCTCTCGCTCCAGTCGCTCCACAGGCAATGCACTCCGGGTCTTTTCTCACCTCAATGGCGCGGAAACTGAGTGTCCTAGCGTCGTACTTTAGTAACCGGTCAACGAGGAGATCTTCTTCCATTCCAATAAAATATTTAATGGCCTCCGTGGCCTGAATCGAACCTAGGGTTCCTGCAATGACGCCCAGAATGCCTGCCTGCTGGCAGTTTAGGACTTCGCCCGGAACCGGGGGATCTCTAAAGAGGCATCGGTAGCACGCACTCTTTCCGGGAATCACGGTCATGGTCTGACCCTGCAAACGCATGATCCCGGCGTGAGAGAAAGGTTTTCCTAAACTCACTGCTACGTCATTGACCAGGAACTTGGTGTCAAAATTGTCGCTTCCATCAATAATGAAATCGTAGTTGGAAAAGATCTCAGCCGCATTTTCGCTGTCGAGGCGTACCGCATAGGTTTGGATCCTTGTCTCTGGATTGAGCCGATTCAGTTTTTCTTTCGCCGAGTCTACTTTTTCTCGCCCTAGATCCAAGACAGAGTGAAGGATCTGTCGATGGAGGTTAGAAAGCTCCACACGGTCGCTGTCTATGAGGCCGAGGGCGCCGACTCCCGCGGCGGCCAGATAAAGCGCCGCGGGACAACCCAAGCCGCCCGCTCCAACGATCAAAACGCGTCCCTGGAGCAAACGGATTTGTCCTTTTCCCCCAAGGTCAGGGACCATGATTTGACGGCTATAGCGGTCAATCTGCTCGGTTGTGAGACGAGTGGTCATTTAAGGTCCAAAAAAAAACCTCTTCCTCACGATAAGAAGAGGTTTTACGACCTCACCTTATCTCTCCCCTTTTTTAGGGGTGGGAGTTAGCACCAGCGTTCCAACTTAAAAATGGAACCGGTTGCTGTGGCTTCGAAGGGCCAATCCCTCCACCACTCTGGATAAGGTGTCCCAGATATGTTGGCAAAAATCCTAACGTACTCCACCCCAAGTGTCAAGGGCTCTTTGATAAGGTTAGGCGTTAAATTTACTTCGCAAAATTTAATCTTGTCACGACAATCCGGCTAGCGTAGGATCGAACAAAAAGGGGTAATGCTTCGGTTTAATGATCCGAAAACTTCTCTGTGTTTTCTTCCTCATCGGGCTGATCTTTGTCGCATGTAGGCGAAGCGACGATTATAGCTTTGTACGTAACCTCGATTCTCGTGGAGAAAGCCTCATCTGTTTTGGGGATAGCCTGACCGAAGGAGTTGGGGCTAGAAAGGGAGAGGATTATCCATCCCTTTTAGCACGGGAACTCGCGCGACCGGTTCTCAATGCGGGAAAAAGAGGCAACACGTCCAGAGACGGGCTTTCTCGGGTAGAGCGGGATGTGCTGGAGCGCAACCCTCGTTTGGTTATTGTTCTGTTCGGCGGCAACGATTTTTTGCGCCGAGTCCCTCTCGCTGAGACAAGAAAGAATCTTGAGGAGATCGTTCGAGGTATCCAGGAGAGAGGAGCCATGGTCGTTCTGGTCGGGATGAAGCTCGGTCTCTTTGCCGATGAATATGGGTCTGCGTACAAAGAAATCACCAAAAAGCTTGGAGCCCTATTCATCCCGGATATTCTCGACGGCATCCTCTCCGACCCGAGGCTGAAGAGCGATTCGATCCACCCCAATAGTGACGGTTATCGGTTGATGGCGGAGCGGATTTCAAAGCACGTCGGGCCTCTTTTGCGTGAGGCTGATCGGAGAAAAGGCCGCGGCACTTCAACGTTATGATTTGGATCATAACGGCGATGAGTGCTAGCCCTCGATCGACAGTCTGTGATGATTTTTCCTCGTGCCACGAATAATATAGGCTAGGAAAGGTAGAAAGTTAATATGGAAAGAGTCTTAGAAGGTAAAGTGGCGCTGATCACCGGCGGTAGTCGTGGGATCGGTAAGGCCATAGCGATGGCCTATGCTCGGGCGGGGGCGAGGATTTTTATCTGTGGGCGGAAGGAAGTGGATTTGGAGGGGGCGGCACAAGAGCTCCGGTCCATCGGCGGTGAAGTGGAGTGGTGTGCCGTTGATCTGTCGAAGGCGAAAGAAGTGAAACGTCTTGCGGATGAATTGCGCCGTCACTACGGTACGGCCCATATTCTGGTCAACAATGCCAGCATCCTTGGCCCTCGCGAACCGATTATGCGCTATCCTCTGGCATCCTGGGAAGAGGTCTTAAAGGTAAACCTCACGGCGATCTTTCTTTTAAGCAAGGAAATTCTAGGAATGATGATCCCACAAAGAGAAGGGTCTATCATTAATCTTTCCTCGGGCGTGGGGCGAGTCGGTAAAGCGAGGTGGGGGGCCTATGCCGCCTCCAAGTTCGGCGTGGAGGGTCTTACTCAGCTTTTGGCAGACGAGGTTAAGGAATGGAATATTCGGGTCAATGCCGTTAATCCGGGGCCGACCAGAACGGTAATGCGGGCTGAGGCCTATCCTGACGAAGATCCCTTGACCCTCCCAACACCCGACGAGATTACAAAGGTGTTTCTCTATCTGGCATCGATTGATTCCAAAGCGGTGACCGGGAAATCCTTTGATGCGCGAGATTGGTTCCGTAAGCCCAATTGACGGAGAAATGCTTTTCTAATAAAAGTAATGTCTGAAATCAGCGGGAGGTCTTAAGTATGAAAAATACTTACTGGGTTGCGATTGTAGCGGTAGCGCTGATCATCGGAGTATTGGTGGGTTACGGAATGTGGGGGTCCGAGGCGGCGAGATTGCCGGAATTGGAACGTGAGGTTGAGGCCCTCCAAGACCAGATGGTTGAATCGAAGAAAAAAGTCACGGATCTCGAATCCAATTTGGGAAAAGTGATCAACGAAAAGCTCAACGTAGAAAAAGAGATCGCCCAACTTAAGGAATCTCTAGCAAAAACCCCAAAGTGATGTCGTTGGTATTCCCGGATGAGCGGTGACCGAAACGTTGTGTTGATGGGTTAGAGGCCTCTCGGTGAATCAAGCGGTAGGCAAGCAGTTTCCTGACGTAGCGCTGCCGGATCATGAAGGGCAGGTCGTGAAACTTTCGGCGATAGCCGGAAAGTTTCCTCTCATCCTGGTCTTCTATAGGGGATACTGGTGACCCAAATGCCAAGTGCAGTTGCGCTTGCTGACGGAGTTCCAAAAAGAGTTGGCGGTGAATTACTGCAAGCTCGCCGTAGTCAGTGTCGATCCTCCAGAGGTCAACGCTGCTTTTCGGGTTGGGCTTGGAGCTAGTTTTCCATTTTTAAGCGACCAAGACCGAGCTGTTGTCAAGCAGCTGGATATGGTTGAAACTTCCAAGTCCCGCGGTAAGACAGCGATTCCATACACGTTTTCTTTGATGCCTGATCTAAGGGTCCACAGTCTCTATTGCGGCTATTGGTACGTGGGGCGCCCGACCCTTGATGAATTGCGGCAGGACCTGCGGGCCATGATAAAAAAGTTTCGGGAGGATTTTGATCCGCAGGTCTAAGTTTTTGATAAGGCCGGAGCCCTTGAAAGGGATCGGGGATACCGCTAAACTCATTGAACGATGGCCCCTTACGAAGTCAAAACCATGCTCGAAAAAGCCTTGCCGGACTCCATGGTCGAGGTTCAAGATATGACCGGGGGCGGAGATCATTTTCAAGTTTTTGTCGTCTCCCCATCTTTCGAAGGAAAAGGGCTGGTCGATCAGCATCAGATGGTCTACGGCGCCCTCAAAGAGGCGATGGGGAGCGAGCGCATTCACGCCTTGGCCCTTAAGACTTTTACTCCCGAACAGTGGGAACGATTTGGCTCGTAGGAAGGAGAATGGGATATGGCAGAAGATGTCTCGGCAAAAATAGATGAGCAAGTGAAGAACAACAAGGTCGTCCTTTATATGAAAGGGACCCCGACTTTTCCCCAGTGCGGCTTTTCAGCCCATACGATAGAGATCCTCAAGTCCTATAATATCCCTTTTGCAACGGAGGATGTCCTTGCGGATGGCCAAATCAGAGAAGGGATTAAGCGTTACTCGAACTGGCCTACGATTCCCCAGATCTATATCAACGGCAAGTTCATTGGCGGGTGCGATATTCTCCACGAGCTGCACGAAAAAGGAGAACTGGGGACAATGCTTAAAGAGGCCTTTGAGAAGTGACGGTCTCCTTCAACCCTCAGGCCTCCGCATCCAGATAGGGAACGGGCCGATAGCCACCCGGAGGGAAGAGAATGGTTATCCGACCTGGACCTTTAGCTCTGATTTTAGTCTTGCTGATTGCCGGAGGGCTTGTCGTCGGCTCTTTGCTCGCCACGGGGATCATTGCATACTTGTTTTGATAGACCTCGCCTTCAAGGCAACTCCATAAATTCCCGATTTTCAGAACCAAGTAAAAGTCTCAGGTGCCCTCGCCCCTCGGTTGCCTTTATGACTACTTACTAATGAACTTCTTAATAGTTATGGTTTTTCCTCGTGTCATGAGTATTGCGGGCTAGTTTGCCAGGCTGGCCATCAAACGGCCGAAGCCGGTGATGGGTTCCTTGATGCGGGCGAGCCTCATGGCGTGCCAGATGTAGGCCTGACAGCTGGTGATGACCGGCTTGCCGATCTCCCGCTCAAGGAGATCGACATCGCTGATAGTAGGCCAGCGCGGGCACGGGATGAAAATACCGTCGGCCTCCGGGGCCTGATCGTAGAGTCGTTTGGCGATTTTATAGGAAGCGTGGACGGGGAGATCGGTCAGCTCGGCATTTTTGCGAATGCCGTAACCTTCGATCTTCAGAACTTCGAAGCCTGAGGCTTCAAGAAAACGCTTCATTCTCTGGTTCAATTCGTCTTCGTGTGGGGTGGCGACCACGACCTTCTTGACGTTCATCGCCTTGAGGGCCTCCACCTCGCCCGTGATGCCCGCGGCGATCGGGACTTCGAACTTCTCGGTCAACTTCTTTCCCAGTGCGATGTCGCTGCCGTAACCCATCTTGGTAAAGAGCGGCGATCCGCCGACGATAATAGCGTTGCAGTTGTTCTCCACCAAATCCTGGGCGGTCTCTTCGATGCGCTGGAGCTGCCTGTCAAAGTCCGCATCGACCAGGTGCCGGATCGTGCCGGTGCTGTTTAGGATCATGAACCCTTCCGGAAACATTTTGTAAAATTCGTAAACCATGGTGTCCCCGCGAGATGGAGCGACATGACCTATGCGTGTGCGCCAACCGTACATATAGACAAACCTCCTTGTTTAACTCTGTCGTGAGTGGAACTCCCGATTACCATTCAGAGAAGATGATCAAACAGCTCGTTGAAGTTCCGGATCCGTTTGACCCGCGGATGTTCAAAGGATTGATTGTAGGTGCGGTGGGGCATCAGGACGGTAGCACCGGTTTTAGTGGCGACGTCCGCACAGTTTTCATATCGGTCGTCCACGAACAGGCTCACCCCAAGATTTTGAACGAGATCTCCCTTGGACTCTTGAGTGAAATAAATGACCGGACGGCTGATCCCGTGTTTTTTGAGCCAGTCGGATGAGACTTGGCAAATACTATAGGTATCACGCTCGTAGCGGTGCGTGAGGAATACCAGTTTTCCTTGGTCGCTGAGTGCTTCGAGCCTTTGCCATTCTTCCGGTGATATGAGCGGAGAGAGGTCGCGCCAAAATGCCGGATCGTGAGAGACCTCTTCCATACACTTCCATACGGCCTCTTCTGTAAGGTAAGGGTGCTCCTTGAAGTTGAAGTCCGTGATGCTATCCGCCGGAATGGGTCCGTTGCCGATTTTTTTCTCGACTACACGCAAAAAGGGGGAAAGAAAATCCGCCACCACACCGTCGATATCCAACCCAACCATCATTAGAAATCCAATCTAAGCAAAACACGGATCATCGTCAATAGTTGTTTGGACTCTACTGCGAAAAATCTGGTCGATCAGGTAGGTCCACATTTCTCTGGTGCGAAGGCTTAGACTCTCCGGCGTCGCATCTCCCCCACAGAAGGCTTTCTCAGGGAGCGAGTCTTTGGCCGTGGCCAATAGGCCTGTGCCTTGAAGGCCGCCCCTCCAACCCGCAAGGCTGCTTACTCCTACGGTCAGGGCCTGCCTTCAACCTTCCCGTCCCTGTGTCCACGGCCTCACCCTCGCTCCCCTCGAAAGCATCAACGCAACCGCCCAGCAACGACAAAGGGGGGCCCCCCCGTAAGGAAAGCCCGAACTCTTTGTAGAGTTTGCCTTTTAAAGTTTCGCCTGCCACGCTTTTGGATAAAAGGCTGGCGCCGCTTGACAGGTCGTTTTTATTTGTGTAAAGAATACGCAACGGTAGCGTAAATCCTACGCTAAGTAAAAAAGAGAAAGGGCGGAATGGAGAACATTTCAGAGAGGCATGAAAAAGGGGCCGGCGAGCTGTACGAGCATTTGCGCCGTCTCGATGACCCGGCGAGTTACACGCCGGAGAGCTGCGAGCGATTCCGCGATGCGATCGTAGAGATACACAAGTTGAAAGAGGAGCGAGACGCGGTGGTCCTGGCCCACAACTATCAGAGGCCAGAGATCTTCGAGGTGGCGGATTTTATTGGCGATTCCTTGGAGCTGGCCCGTCAGGCCGCCAAGGTTAAGGCGGACGTGATCGTTTTTTGCGGTGTCCATTTTATGGCGGAGACCGCAAAGATTCTGAACCCTGAAAAGACCGTTCTTCTGCCCGATCTCCGGGCCGGCTGCTCTCTTGCCGACAGCGTGGATGCGGAGTCCTTAGCGGCCCGCAAGGAGGAGCTGCGTGCGATCTATCCCGACCTCGCCGTTGTGACCTACGTGAACACCACCGCCGAGGTTAAAGCCGAATCGGATGTCTGTTGCACCTCTTCCAATGCAGTGAAGATCGTCAATGCTCTGCCCAACCGCCATATTCTCTTCGTGCCCGATGAGAACCTTGCCCGCTATGTCCAGGAGGAAACCGATAAGACGGTTATCGCTTGGAACGGGAACTGCTATGTGCATCACCAAATCCAGCCGGAGCAAATCGCTGCTATCAAGAAAGGCTTACCCCATGTGAAGGTTTTGGCCCACCCGGAATGCCGGGCGGATGTCTTGGAGCTTGCGGACGCGGTCCTCAGCACCAGCGGCATGGTGCGTTATGCAAAAGAGAGCCGGGCCACGGAGTTTCTGGTCGTCACCGAATGCGGCCTGTCGGACCGGCTTTTGCTGGAGCTGCCGGAAAAAAAGTTCTATAAGGTCTGCAAGCTCTGCCGCTATATGAAGATGATCACTCTCGAAGATACCCTGGAGTCACTCCGGTGTATGCGTCACAAGATCACCCTTCCTGAAGAGATCAGAGAAGGTGCGGAAAGGGCGTTGCGGAAAATGATCGAACTCTCCTAGCC
>JAUXIP010000224.1 GCA_030620935.1 Deltaproteobacteria bacterium
AGCGGGGGTGGAAGTCCTTTTTCCCGAGACAGGTTTGAAATGTTTACCGATGAGCCGACGAATTTAAGCTTCCCTGCCTTACTATGCTCGATTTCCTCGATCATGTTCAGATGCTTGACCTGCTCGTCTTCCAGCACCTCGGCAATGTTGTACAGTGCCCCGGCCGGAACGTCATGCTCCTTCAACCGTTTCTACCACTCCGCTCTCGTTCTAGGAGCGAATACCGACGATAGCTCCTGCTCCAGGGCTTCGTAGTTTCGGCGTCGCTCTTCCCTGTCTTTGAATCTTTCATCTTGAGCCAGGTCCGTCCGACCCACCGTCTTCAAGAGCGCCAGCCAGAATTTCTCGGGCACCGAGCAGTGGATAACGAGCGGCAGCTTGTCCTTGGCCACAAAAGCGAACGCGTGGGCATTTTTCACTCTCGCAGCCCGATCGGGAATTGTTCCGGTTATGAGATAGCCTGCTGCGGTTTCGCCGATGAAAGAGAGCGTTGCTTGTAACAGCGATGTTTCGACATGAGAGCCTCTGCCGCTCTGCTGACGCGCCAGAAGCGCGCCCAAGATGCCGTAACCGGCGGAGAGACCTGTCACATAATCCGACAGCGCGACTCCCATCACTTTCGGTTGATCGGGATCGGTGAGCACGCTCAAAAGGCCGCTCGTTGCCTGGCCCAAGGTATCGAAGCCCGGCTTCTCGGCAGAAGGCCCGCTCTGGCCATACGCAGAGATCGAACAGTAGACTAATTTTGGATTTACTGATTTGAGCGCTTCAAAGCCGAGACCGAGGCGCTCTGCGGCGCCGGGACGAAAATTCTCCACGAAGACATCCGCCTTTTTGATCAGGTCGAGACAGATCTCTTTGCCTTTCTCGCTCTTAAGATCGAGCGCAAGGCTTTCTTTATTGCGATTGAGATGGGCGAAGTTCGGGCTGAATACCGGATCGGGAGCGAAATAGCGGTAGGGATCGCCGTCCGGCGGCGATTCGATCTTGATGACCCGTGCTCCTAGATCCCCCAATGACATCGTCGCATAGGGACCGGTGACATAAGTAGCGCATTCGATGACGGTAATGTTTTTTAGGGCGGCGACGGGCATGCTTTTAAACCACTAAACGCATCTGATCCGCCGCCACGGTAATGGGTTGGGGAAATAATTTCCCCGCATCGTCGAGCAACCTTTCCTTCGCCACGTTCGGCTGAAGGTGGGTCAAAACGAGATGGCGGGCACCCGCCTGTCGCGCGACTTCACCGACTTTTTCCGGATGGCTGTGGCTCCGGTAGTGGCCGGAATCGGGCGGAAAATACATCGCCTCGTGAATCAGCAGGTCGACCCCAGCGGCATTCTCCCGCACCGGATCGCACGGGCTCGTATCTCCCGTGAAGAAAATCCGCTTTCCTTCCGCTTCGACCAGAAACCCCAGCGAAATGGGAATGGGCCAGTGAACCACTTCCACCGCCCGCACTCTCCATCCCTCCCCCTCCACAATCTCACTGTCACGCAGCTCGGTAACCCTGATATTGATGTCGCTCTCGGATTCTTTCTTTTGCAACACCTTACGGGCGGCAATGTCGATTTTATAGGCCTCACGGAAAAATGCCTCGGACATCGCCTGCGTTCCCGGGGGACCGTAGACTTGAAGTTCGTGGTGCCGTCCGAAGCGCCACGAAGTCAGCACGAGCAAAGGATAATCGGCGACATGGTCGTAGTGCCCATGAGTCAGGAAACAATGTGTGACGCTGGCCGGCAGAATATTCATGCGGGCCATTTGTTGCACGCAGTTTCGCCCGCAGTCCAACAGGAGTCTCGATGCACCCACGTCTACGAGGATCGCTGAGCTGCCGCGCTCTGGGTCCGGAATCGGCGAGCCAGTGCCGAGAAAAACAATTTCCATTATGTCTCTGTCCTCCTGAAGGTTTTCATCCCCAAGTCTCCTCTTTCCCAACGCAACTACCAGGCTGCCGGACTTTTGAGACGCCCTGCTATCTCCGGCGAGTCGGCGGCATAACGATAGGCGCGAAACAGGTTATTCCCCAAGCCTCTGCCCTCGTACGGCGCGAAAAACGGACAGATGTACTCCCACACGATCTCACCCTGTGCCGTCACCTCGAATACCCGACCGTTAATACCCTCGCAGATCAACGTATTGCCGTTCGGGAAACGCTGGACGCCGCTGATATTGGGGCTGAAGAAGGTCCAAATAGGAGAGCCGATATATTCCCACCGCTTCTCTCCGCTCTCGGGATCGAGTTCGATGACGCGCGAGTAAGGGTTCACTTCGCGATGAATTCCATTGGCGAAAAAAAGGATATTCCCGTTCGGCAGCAACGTAGCGTCATGCTGGTGCCCCCAGGAGTCATCCCGCATCTCCCACTGAAAGCAGCGCGTCGCCTTGTCGATGATTGCCAACAGGTTGAGCCGGCGAAAGCTGACCAAGATCCTACTGTCGCGAAGCGGATAACAGGCGTTGGCATGGGCAAATTCATCCCGGCCGCAGGCCGGACACAACTCATAGCGCTCCAACTCTACATCCGAATAGAAATGCCATTCCCAGACGGTCTCTCCCTTCGGCGATACTTCCCGAACATAATCGCTAAACGTTATACCTTCATGTTCGGAGCCAGGGCGGCCTCCCTTGATCCGCTTGGCAATCTCAGCCGGCATCGGCTCCCAGCCGAGATAAATCGTGTTGCCGTTAGGGAGCCTCCGGAAATCATGATGCTGGGCGTTGTCGCGATACTCCCACACGACTTTTCCCTCCCAGTTATACTCACGCAGCAACCCTCCCTTTCCCCGTCGCAGCGGGGGACCCTCCTCAGTGCGACCGGACCAAAGTAGATTTCCATTCGGAAGTAGATAAGCGTAATTGCCCGGCGTCAGTGGGAAAGACCATTGATGCAGCACCTCGCCCCGCATACCGATCAAATAAGCCGCTTTCCCGGAAAGAGGCACAATCAAAGTAAATCCGGGTGTCGCCGTTTCGCGCTCGTAAGCCAAAATTCCAACTTCCCGATAACGCATGGATATGTCGTTCCTTTCGAGATTGTTTTGTCCGATGCGAGCTACCTCAGGCCTTCCATCCCTTGACCGAGATATCAATGCCGTTGCCTTCGGGATCATGCAGACGTACTTCCGCAAAGGGGATCCGGTCCGGCCGTTTGGCGCCTTGAGAAGTACCTGCCTTTTCGGCTCGCTGCCTCATCTCTTCAATGCTGCGCACGTGGAAACCGAAATGGTTCAGGCCGAGTTTTTCTTCCGGCCGCTGATACAACAGGGCGAGATTAAGATAACCGTCGGAGATGAATACCGACGAGCGATCAGTATCGGCCACCGGTTTCATGTTGCACACCGTGCCGTAAAAATCCGCCATTCGCTTCGGATCAGGAGTATAGAGAGCGATGTGGCGGATGGGAAAAAGTGTTTTTTCCGGGGAGACAGAGAAGTCCTTCGCGCTGAACCCGAGAATGTTCCCGTCTGGATCGGCGGCCCCTAATTCCACGAAGGACCAACCTTTCGAAACTTTGGCACCGCGCCGTTCGAGCCGCTCCCGGGTTTCCTCGACGTCCTCGACCCGGAAGCCCTCTGAATAAAGTCCGGAGGCTTGACCCGCCTGTGCTTTTAGAAATGCCAGATTGAATGTGCCGTCGGAGAGACAAATCGCCTGCTGGCTTTCATAGACTCGTTTCAACTCAAACACTTGTTGGTAAAAAGCCGCAAGCCGGAGCGGATCTTTAGCCGAGATCGCCAATTGCCGCAATTCTGCCAAAGGAATCCTCCTTCACTGGTTCTGCAAAAACCTTATAAACTGGTCATGCCAAGCGGCGCAACGAGGATCTCATCACGCGGGAAATGGTCCAAAATCTCGGCTCCGTCCTTTGTCACGACCAGCATATTTTCCAACCTGACACCGCCGACCCGGGTCTCCCCTTCTCTGGATTCCACAGCAATAGTCATCCCCTCTTCAAAGATCTGGGGATACTTGAGTGACCACTGGCGGTTGATAATGGGCATATCATAGCCTCCACTGGTCCCTAGCCCGATGCCGTGTCCAATCTCGCTGGCCAGGACCTCGACTTCCTCTTTGTACCCCCATGTGCTGGCCGGAGGAAAATGCTTTGCCGCATCCGCCGTACTTTTTCCGGGCTTAATTTCCTCTATGATAGCGTTGATTCGATCCAACAATCTCTTGTACCAATCTTTCTCCTTATCGTTCGGTCTTCTACCCACAATGAAAGTTCGGTAGGTGCAACTACCGTAACCCATGTAAGTGGCACCGCAGTAAGAACCGTAGACTAAATCACCTACTTGAATAATTCGACTCGACTGATGAAACCCTCGATCGAAGGTCGTCGGCCCGGTGCGCCAACCGCCAGGCACAGCGGATTCCAGACCATACTCAAACCCTGCCGCGGATGCGATCGTCGCCAGGTCAGTATCTTTTATTCCCGGCTTCAGCTTCTCCCAGACTCGAAACCAAACCCCATCCACCATGGCAGCTACCATCTTGAGACAGTTGATCTCGTCCTGATTTTTGATCGCCCTGGCCTCAAGCATCGTTGCCCGGCTGTCTACAATATTTTTGATACCGGC
>JAUXIP010000340.1 GCA_030620935.1 Deltaproteobacteria bacterium
GTTGCACACTCTACCCCTACATATTACAAAAGGTCAAAAGCGATCAAGCTATATCGAACACGGAGTTTGAATCCCCGTGTTCGACCAAAGGGGAGAGCTGCCGCTTCTCCCCTTTGGATACCCCATCGGTCCTTCGACTTTGCTCAGGATGGTGAGTTTGCTCTTCGAGGGCCTCAGGGCCATGAGCCTGTCGAATCGGTCGAACCACTTTGTGCGCGCCTCAAGAGGCGGGGTTTACATTGAATCACCAGCTCACATGGCACCGAAGAAAGAGAATATTGACAGGGAATACTGAAGGTAGGTAAAGTGCGTGCGATTTCGTAACGGCTGGAATCTTCTATGTCACAACCTTCTGTAAGCTACCCCTGGTTCGTGCGCAAGGATCTGGATGGGTTCTTCGGTCTGATGATCGATAACCTGATTCAGCTCATCCTCATCGTCACGCTTTGCCGCGAGCTTATCCATCTTCCCGATGACTACATATTCGGTCGCATCCTTCCGGGCGCCGCCATCTCGATCATTATCGGGAACTTATTTTATTCCTGGCAGGCGCAGCGGCTGGCGCGGAAGACAGGCAGAAACGACATTACTGCTCTGCCTTACGGGATCAACACGGTAAGCCTCTTTGCCTTCGTATTCTTCATCATGGTGCCGGTCTACCAGGAGACCAAAGATCCGATCTGGGCCTGGAAGGTTGGGTTAGTAGCCTGTTTCTTCAGCGGCATCATCGAGATGCTCGGTTCCTTGATCGCAGAGAGGGTGCGAAGAATGACGCCGCGTGCCGCCCTTCTCTCCGCTCTCGCTGGCATCGCCATTACTTTTATCTCCATGGATTTTGCCTTCAGGATCTTTGCCCAGCCTTTAATCGCGCTTGTACCCATGGCCCTGATTCTCCTCTCCTATTTTTCCCACATAAGACTTCCCCTCGGACTTCCCGGCGGACTGGTCGCTATACTAATTGGGATCGGCTTGGCCTGGGGCTTTAGGCCGATAATCGGAACAGCGGAAAACGTGGGGTTTGCATTGGCGCAACCGATATTGACCGGCGGCTCTCTATGGGAAGCGTTCTGGCACCCGGGTATTTTGAAGTATCTCTCCGTGATTCTCCCCATGGGGATCTTTAACGTGGTCGGCTCGCTCCAGAATATAGAAAGCGCCGAGGCCGCAGGCGACAGTTATCCTACTTTTCCCTCGCTTATGGCCAACGGGATCGGATCTGTGGTTGCCTCGCTCTTTGGGAGTGCGTTTCCTACAACGATATACATCGGCCATCCCGGCTGGAAAAAACTCGGCGCGCGGTCCGGCTATTCCGTTTTGAACGGTCTCTTTATCGGCTTCCTTTGTCTCACCGGGACGATTCAAGCAGTGCTCGCTTTTATCCCTCTGGAAGCCGGCATAGGCATTCTCCTCTATATCGGGATCATTATCGTGGCTCAGGCCTTTCAGGAGACGCCGAAAGAGCACGCGCCTGCAGTAGCCCTGGGCCTCTTTCCGGCTCTGGCTGCGTGGGGCCTTTTGATGGTCCAGTCAGGACTACGGGCCTCAGGAAAATCGCTTCACGAGATAGGGGGGGTCGAGGCGTTCGCCCAGAACCTGGCGATCCATGGGATGATTTCTCTGGAGCGAGGTTTCATCTTTACCTCGATGATTTTGGCCGCCATCGGTGTCTTTTTCATCGAGAGGAGATTTTTTCGCGCCGCTTTTTGGTCCCTGGCAGCGGCTTTTCTCGCCACCACGGGAATCATTCACGCCTACGACATTACTCCCGGCGGTATAACATCCCGTTTCGGCCTTTTTGAGGCGCCGGAATTCACTGGAAGCTACCTGCTCTTATTCTTGCTCTTCCTGGCCGTCGGCTGGTGGGAAAGAAAATAGCGGGCTAGCCAAAACACTGCACCGCAGCCAGGCAGGTATTCACATGAATTGTCATGGTGTCGTTGGTATCTTCTGCGTATCCGCCACCCAACAAAACCGCTACCGGGACGCTGTGTTTTTTGCACTCGCCAAAAACCAGCTCGTCGCGCCTCTTGAGCCCTTCGATCGTCAGACGCATATCGCCCAGCTGATCTCCTTCATAAGGATCGGCGCCGGCTTGGTAAAGAATAAAATCGGGCTTGTACTTCTCCATGATCGCCGGGACAGCTTTTGCCATATGGTCCAAGTACTCTTCGTCTTCTACGCCGTTCTTTAAATGGATATCCCAACTGCTGTCTTCCTTTGTCGGATAGAGGTCGCGCTGATGGATGGAGAAGGTGTACACGCTGTCGTCGTCTTTAAAGATGAAGGCGGTGCCGTTGCCTTGGTGAAGATCGCAATCGATAACCGCAACTCGGAGGCCCTGGTTCTTTTTTTTCAGTTTGCTGACGGCTACCGCCATGTCGTTGATATAGCAAAATCCCTCGGCATGGTCCGGAAAGGCGTGGTGAAAGCCGCCGGTGAGGTTGACGGCACAATCTTTTTGTAAAGCCCGCTCACAAGCAGCTATCGTTCCGCCCGTAGCCAGGAGCAAAGCCTGAATGATTTCTTTGGAGATGGGCAGCTCGGAAGAAATCGTACGCGGAGTCGAGCGCGCATGCAGGAGATCTTCGACATAAACCTGCTCATGGACGAGAAGGAGGTCCTCGGCCGTCGCAGCCTCCGGTTTGACGAGGTTGTTGCCGACGATCCCGCGACTCAGGAGTTGCTCATAGACGAGACGGTATTTGACGGCAGGAAAGACATGGGGCCCGATATCCGCATAGTAGCCTTCTGAGTAAACGAACATAGGGGGCACTAAAATTCCTCCCGGAAGAACCCCCTTTGCCCCCGGCATTCCTCTACGCCAACTTCCATAAAGCGAATGTTTGTTCCTGGAAATCGCTTCAGAACCCTTCGCCGGATCCGGCCTGCGATCAGTTCCGCCAGCAGCTCCGTACTGGTATTGGTTATGGGAAGAAGCATAACGTCCCGCCGCGGCAGTACGAGCCTTTGATCTTTATAAAGCACCTCTATTCCTCTTCCGCTCCGACGGATTTTAATATCCGGGCGGGCGCTTTGTATGAGGGTCCGATGATCCAGTTCGTCACATATTTTCTTGACCAACGGCTTAAACGTGATGAAGTCGAGTACAATTCCCGCTCTGTCCAGATCGCCTTCGATGGCAACCGAGACCTGATAGTTATGCCCATGCAAAGCCTCCCTCTTGCCGGTAGCAAAGATAAGGAAGTGGGCCGAGGCAAAGTTGAAGTAATCCTTCTCTACTTCGATGCTGAAACGGCGCGACATGACTGGACGTTATCCAAATCAGCGGGTTCTTTCAAGCCAACAAAGGCTAACGAAAGATATTTGAAAGTTTGGGCTGATGACATTCTTCGTCACGACGCTTGGCAATATACCTCGCGCAAAGACGCCCTTCGACGAACTCAGGGTGGTGAGCACGGTCGAACCACAAAGCATGTCAAGGTCGAAGAAATGGGAGGATATTTTTTTTGCGCCTTAGCCTTGGCGCGATAAACTTTGTTGAAGTTGCTCTGTCGAACATTTAAGGGCTAAGAATCTATTGGCTATCAGCGATCAGCTTCTGAATCGGAGATCGACCCCTGACTGCTGAA
>JAUXIP010000150.1 GCA_030620935.1 Deltaproteobacteria bacterium
AAACCTAACACAAAAACATCTAAAATTGAAAACCGTTTCTGAGGCCGTTAGCATCCCAAATTAAGGGCCTCGGGGAGCGAGTCCTCGGGCCGAGGCCGATGGGTCAATACCTCGAGGACCTCCCACGCCACCCCCATTGGCTGCTTACTCCTAGGGGTCCGGGCCTGCCACAACCTTTCTGCTCCTACGTCCTCGGCCCTCTTTCTCGCTCCCCATCGGCCTCCTCTACGCACATGTCCAGGGGACTGCCCTGCCCCTTCGCTTCAGCTGTCTCGTCTCAGCCTGAGACGGATCAGCCTCAGGCTGACGCGGGAAGTTTTGTTCGGGGGCCTGCCTCTCGCGCCGAAAGCAATAGACCTGTGGTTATTCCGAACCGTTCAGTCTCAGTGCTTTCGGCTTGTTCGGTAGGCCCCCTCACTCTCAAGGATCGGCTTCGCAGAGAGTTCCACGCCTTCGAGCCAATTTCGGTCTGCGGGCAGGGCAGTCCCCATGTCAGTGCATAGAGAAGGCTGAGGGGAGAGAGGGAGAGGGCCGCGGACGCAGGGACGTGCAGGCAGATGGCAGGCCCTGACAGTGGGAGAACCCACCCTAGGGGGGATGGCGTGGGTGGTCCTCGAGGTAGTGGCCTAGACTTCGGCTGAGCTCAGTCGAAGCCTCGGCCGCGGCCCGAAGACTCGCTCCCCTTAGCCCTCAGCTTTGGATGCAAACCGTAACAAAAAACTCATTTACGAAGAGAAGTCTGCGTTCCCAAAGCTGATTCCGACCTGACAACATAATCAAGAATGGGTTTCCACACGCGGGGGTCGCTGTCCATATTTCGGTGTACCGTGCAAAACCCCCAGGTAAACGGCCCTTGAGGATCGGGGATCAGTTCATTGGTCACCTGCGTGGAGGTTGGATCCTCCGCCACTATTCGCTTTTTACCGGGACAGAAAAAGTCGCCACGGGAATAGAAGTTGAATGCTCGGCCGACATTGTTCGGGATGAAGTCGCCGGAGCCGATACTATCGATTTGGGCGGTCATCTGTACGGGAATGTTTTGTTCTTTGAGAAGGTAAGCTCCATCCACAATCGCACCCCCTCCGTTGCTGAACCCCACCAGGTATATTCGGTCACCCGGGGAGTAGAAGTCCCTAACCACATCAGCAACCACGTCCGCATCGCCTCTGAGAACAAACGTGACGCTATCGGGAAATTGTCTTGCTATACGCAGGCCGATGCTATTCAGAAGTGATTCTTTAAAGGCAATGTCGTTCAGGCCGTTATCATCGAAAGGATCGATCGTTTGATACGGAGGCCAACGTTGAGGATCAAAACCCTCCGCCTTGGACCAGGAAGGCAGTTCCCCGCCATAGACGCCGATGTAGATGATTTTACTCCCCTTTTTTGCCGTCGCAAGATTCGAATTCTGGACGTAAGCGTACGTTACCTCCTCTAGCTTTTTTAACTCCGGAGCCCCTTGGGTAACACATCCCGGAAGGAAAAAGCCCGTAACACCCACGATTATCGTGCGGCAATAGTTCTTCATCGTTCCTTTTTTGAAGCCTCTTCTACATCGGAAGCCTTGATCCATCCGACAGCGCCTTTTTGCGTCTTGACCATATACCAGGGACTGCCGGCGCCAAAGGCCTTGGCAAGCGGCGTCAATTTCTGTCCTCGTATCAGTCTCGCAACAGTCTCGGAGGATTGATCCTGCTGAGCGTAAACAGAAGCCTCACTCGACTTCACTAAAAGCACGGAGGGTAGGGGAATAGCAGTAGTAGACACCACGGCTGAGCCCTGTACGTCGCCGTGTTTCAATAAGCTTGCGAACAACGCCATAACGTCTCGCGTAGCCCAATCTTTAGGCCCTACTTTTTTTCCGATGATCCTCCCTCCTGGGTCGATGATGTAGGTGGTCGGTAGTCCTGTTATTCGATAGAGTGTGGACACCTTTCCGTCGATATCTAAAAGCGCGGGAAAGTTTAGCCGGAGATCTTTCATGAACTTTACGACGGGGCCTCTGTTTTCTCGCATATCCACCGCCAGCATTATAAGCCCTTGGCGTTTGAACCGATCGTAAAGAGTGGCCATAGAGGGCATTTCGTGCCGACAGGGTGGGCACCAGGTCGCCCAGAAATTCACAAACACTACTTTGCCTCTGAAATGGCTCAGGCTAACGGAATTCCCATTCAAGTCTTGCAGAGTAAAGTTCGGCGCGACAGGAGGTTGACTAAATCCAATAATCCCCGACTTTCTCAATAGTCGTTCGTAACCATCTATGTGAGCTTTTTGCCCATGGGAGGAATCATCGCGGGAGGTAGAAAAGATCACCAACACGACCAAAGTCCAAACAATGATAAGAGCAATTCTTTTGAGATTATGCATTCGCAGATCTACCTATTACGATCGATCTCTCGTAATGTGCCGGCGGGCGGTTCACTCAAGAACTTACCCCCCCTTAGGAAAAAGAAGCATTTATTTTAGCATAAATTCCAGCCTTATGTTGACACCGCAATCCCTCTTCGGCTACTCTCCACCAAAAAAACGGCGGTTTACAAAGGAGTTCACCGGATGAAAAAATTTTATCGGCACCTGGGCGTCTGTTTTCTTACCGGGCTGGTTGCGATCCTACCCGTGGGCGGCACCTTCATCCTCATCGTGCTCGTAGAGAAAACGCTTCGCCCCTTGGTACCCGCAAAACTCTATTTTCCGGGCGTGGGATTGCTCTCGGTCCTTATCCTTCTCTACCTATTAGGTCTTACCCTAACGACCGTCGTGGGTCATTGGCTATGGAAACGGTTGGATGCCACGCTCTCTCGGCTACCCGGCGTAGGAGCTATCTACCACACCCTCAAGCAAGTGCTCGGCTTTGATGTCGGCGAAGGAGGGCTTTTCCAACGAGTCGTACTTGTCCCCGACGAGGGGACCGGTGGCGCCGAGATGGGGCTTGTAACTTCCGTCGAGGGAGAGGCAGAAGAGAAACAACTCGTCGTATTCGTTCCGGGCTCCCCCAATCCATCCCAGGGACGCCTCTTACGCCTCCCTGCCAATCGCGTGCTTCCCACCGATTGGACGGTCGATCAAGCCCTCAAGAGACTCTTTTCTTTAGGCAAGATCTGAGAGGCTAAAGATGCTTGAGCCCCTTTGCCGACCAACAGACTATGAAGATTTGTCCATTTAGTCTTCGATGCCAGCATATGCAAGATCGAGTAGAAAGGCATAACAAAAGGCGGTCTCTCTGTGGCGCTTAAAGCGTCCGGAGGCACCGCCATGGCCGGCATCCATATTAGTCACCAACAACAGCCTGTTCGGGTCGGTTTTCAAGGCACGAAGTTTGGCCACCCATTTTGCCGGCTCCCAGTATTGCACTTGAGAGTCGTGTAAGCTCGTAGTGACCAGGAGGTGGGGATAATCCTTGGCCTCCACATTATCGTAGGGCGAGTACGAAAGCATATAGTCGAAATATTCCTTGTTTTTCGGGTTTCCCCACTCGTCGTATTCGCCGGTGGTGAGCGGGATATCCACGTCGAGCATGGTGGTAACCACATCGACAAACGGGACTTCGGCAACGACGCCTTTGAAAAGATCCGGCCGCATATTGACCACAGCTCCCATGAGCAACCCGCCGGCGCTCCGACCTATAGCAAACATCCTCTCCCGATTGGTGTACCGCTCCCGGACAAGATATTCGCCGCAAGCGATAAAATCCTTAAAGGTATTTTTCTTTTTCAAGAGCTTCCCGTCTTCATACCACTGCCGGCCGAGTTCCTGTCCGCCCCGGACATGGGCAATGGCATAGACAAAGCCTCTATCGATCAGGCTCAAGCGAGGAGAGCTGAATTCGGCATCGATACTGGCACCGTAGGAACCATAACCATAGAGCAGAAGAGGGTTCCGGCCATCTTTTTGTAGCCCTTTGCGGTAAACTAAAGAAATAGGAACCCTCACTCCGTCCGCGGCCGGAGTATAGAGGCGCTCTGTCACATAATTTTGGGGATTGAAATCTCCTAAGATTTCCTCTTGCTTCAACAAGACTTTTTTCCGGTTCACCATGTCATAGTCGTAAATCGACATGGGGGTCTTCATGGAGGTGTAACTGAAGCGAAGGAGCGTCGTGTCGAATTCAGGATTTACATCGAAATCGACCCTGTAGGCAGGTTCATCGATGGCTAAGTAATGCTCCTCCCCTCCAGCCCACGGTATAACCCGGAGCTGTGTCAGCCCCTCCCTTCGCTCTTCAACGACGAGATGGTCTCTGAAAATCTCGAAATCTTCGAAGAGAGTGTTATTTCGGTGAGGAATGATTTCTTGCCAGTGTTCCTTTCCGGTCGCTTCGACAGAGGTTGCCATGAGGCGGAAATTTTTCGCTTGGTCGTTGGTGCGGATATAGAACTTATCCGCAAAATGATCGATATGATATTCATGCTCCCTCTCACGCGGCAAAAAGATCTTGAATACACTGCCGGGCTGATCCGCATCCAGGTAGCGATATTCTTGGCTGAGTGTTTGGGAAGAAGCAATCATGACGTATTTTTTGGATTTGGTCTTGAAGACATAGGTGGAGAAGGTTTCGTCGCTTTCTTCGTATACGAGCTGATCTTTGGAAGGGTCGGTTCCTAGAATGTGGCGATAGACCTGGTAGGCCCTTAGTGTGATCGGATCTTGCTTGCCGTAAAAAACGGTCTTGTTGTCATTGGCCCAGGCGATATTTCCGGTTACCTCGGGGATCCTATCCTGGAGAAGCTCGCCAGTGGTAAGATCTTTAAAATGAATGGCGTAGATCCTCCGCCCCTCGGTATCCACCGAGTAGGCAAGGATGTCCTGGCGGAAACTTATTGACCATCCCCCGACTGAAAAGAACTCATGCCCTTCTGCCAAACCATTGGCGTCGAGCATGATTTCCTCCGCTCCATCCAGCGATCCCCTCTTGCGATTGTATATGGGGTATTCTTTCCCGTGCTCGTAGCGCGTATAGTAAAAGTAGTCATCCCTTTTGTACGGGACGGACACATCCGTCTCCTTGATCCTCGCCTTAATTTCCTCGAAGAGCGTTTTTTCCAAGCACCGAGCATGGGCCATGATTGATTTGGCATGTTCGTTTTTGGCCTCGAGGAAACCGATCACCTCAGGATTCTCTCGCTCCTTCAGCCAGTAATAGTCGTCGACTCGGCTATGTCCGTGTTTTTCCAGCGTTTTTGGAAAGGCTTTAATCATTGATCCTGCCTAATTATATCGGATTTTTCCTAGACTGAACATGGGGCTTTGCAATCACATATGCTGCTTTTCCCGGGTTTGCAAACGGGGCCTCTTGAACCTTACTCACCCTCCTGACCGACCTTAGATTGACACCACAGCGCCATTTTAGATAATCTTTTTCCTGATAAGGAGGTCGAATGGCAAGAAGACATCACGACATGGGCGGGCAGCCTGCCGGGCCGATTGATCGGTCCGAGCACCAACTTGCGGACTGGGAAATCCTTGCGGATGCGATTAACCAAGCCCTCGCCGCAAAAGGGATCAGGCGAACGGACGAGACGAGACGCGTGGTTGAGGACTTAGACGCGGAACTATACCGGTCGTTAAGCTACTACGAACGTTGGATCGTCAGCATGGAGAAAATCTTGACCGAGAAAAAGATCCTGACTGCCAAGGAAATTGATCAAAAGGTCGCCGAGTTCGAGAAGCAATGGGGAGAGCCGTAATCGTGCCCAAGGAAAAGTTTAAACCGGGAGACTCCGTGCGCGTGCTTGCGGAGGACCGACCCGGGCATGTCCGCACGCCGTTTTATATTAGAGGGAGAACCGGCTGGATCGAAAAGGTTCACGGCGA
>JAUXIP010000072.1 GCA_030620935.1 Deltaproteobacteria bacterium
AGTTCCAGCATTGCGTCTTCTCCTGTTTTTCAAACGCGTGAGCCAATATTTTTGCATATCAGCACGCAAGCGGCTCACTTACAAGAAGAGTAACGTTTATAGGGCCTAGTCGTGCGCCATGGGAGAGTAGGATGCCGCCCTTCGGCAGGCTCAGGGTGGGAGTTCGACTGAGTCTCACTCGAAGTCTGAGCTTGCCCTTCAAGAACCTCAGGGCCCTGAGTTTTTATCGAAGGGTCGAACCAGCGGATTTAAATTTAAAGGCCCGTGATCTTCCGATCTCGCGTCTTTTTGTTTTTACCCCATAATGATAAAATTAGACCCAATCTTAATCGGATTTTAGAAGGGGAGTTGACTCTATGGCCGCACACTTGAGCCTGCGATCCGGAAATCCGGCCTTGACTGCAAATACCTTTGCTCGAGAAAGGGCCTCATGGAATGGTACGGTGCCTTCGGACTGATGCCAACGTTGATCTGGCTCTACCTCGAGATTCTACGCTTGCTTGCCAAGCTTCAAGCGCGGCGGTAACGACCTTTTAGAAGATTGACTGCGACACCTAAAATTAAAGTAGGCCTCGGGGAACTGCTCCCTTTTTGGGACCGCAACGTTATCTTCTTCTCCAATATTCATTCCATCTTTTATGACAACGTCGAAGGGTCGAAAGAGCTCATTCAGGGGATTGCCGGGGCGGCCACCTATGGGGGCAGGGTTCTCTCCATTCTCAACCTGCTTTTTCGCGGAAGGCCTAACCTGATCCTTCTCGAAACAGCGCCTGACGAAAGCCTCACGCACTATTTTTCCAGCGTTCTGGGATTGTCCCTGCCCGACTACGCCATTTTGGATCACCATGGATACCGGACATTGGCCTTAACAGGCGGACGGAAAGGCCGGCTGAAAAGTCATCCCTCCTATGAAAAACTGAGGCAGCACCCTGCTCCCTGGGTGGACGGATTTGTGACGGACTCCAGCCTTGTTAAAACTGCTGCGGCACTGAAAAAGCGAACCGTCAGCACATTGGAAGGGAGCAGAGACGGCAACAATAAGTATTTACTTTACCAGTATCAACGGGAGCAGAAGCTGCCGGTCTTTGATACTCTAGTCGCTTCCGACCGCGATCAACTCCCCGCCTGCTTGAGAGAGCTTCGTCGAATGGGATATGCCAAGGCTGTTGTCAAAGCTCAGATAGGAGCGTCGGGCTACGGGATGGCCAAGCTTGCAACGGAGAATGATCGCGCCGAGAGAGTGCCGGATCACCTATTTTTTGAAGGCGCTTGCATGGTCCAGGGATGGATCGACGATGAGATTAACGGGGTAAAGAAAGTAGGTTCGCCCAGTGTTCAACTCTTTGTCAGTGATGACACCCTTTTGCTTTTCGACCTAACCGAGCAGGTCCTCGACCGAGAGGGCGTCCACGAAGGCAATGTGTGCCCACCTCCCTATCTTGCACAGTGGCCGGGGCTGCAGGACGAACTGCTCCGGCAGGCAGGCATAGCGGGAGTGTGGCTCTACCGACATGGTTACCGAGGAACCGCAAGCACCGATTTTCTGGTTGTCCGAAAGCGGCAAAAGACGGAAGTCATTCTTTGCGAAGTCAATGCACGAGTTACAGGCGCCACTTATCCGGCTGTTCTCGCAAGGCATTTTAACTCCCAAGGGGCGTGGTACATGAGAAACATCGGCTTTCGCAAGGGCCTGGACGGCGCGGATTTACTCTCGCTCATGGATCATGCAGGAGTTCTATACCGACCAGGTGCGAAGAAAGGGATCGTCCCTTTCAATTTCAACACGGACAGCGATGGTAAAGTCATCAAGGGACAGTTTCTTTGCCTTGGAGAAGACACCAACGAGTGCGGCAATCTGTTAATACAGGCCTGGGCCCAATTGCCCGTGGAGTGGGGATATGACCGTGACTGATGCGCGATCGGACCAATCAGAAAATATAAAAAGGCGGCTCGTCGAGCTGACGCGAGACCTGATCCTCATCCCGAGCACCAGCAGCCAGCCGAATGAGATCGAGCGCTGCATGGAATTCGTCATCAACCATGTCGAGCAGCCGGGAGAGGTGACGGTCCACCGCTATTGTGAGAACAACGTTCCATCCACAGTCCTTTTGCCTAAAAAGGTGCGCAAGCCCAAGGTGATGTTGTTTGCCCACTTGGACGTGGTTTCCCTTCCGGGTGAATCGGTCTATCGATCCTCTGTGAAAGACGGAAAGATCTTCGGACCGGGCGCCGGCGATATGAAAGGGGCCTTGGCTATCCTGCTGGAAATCTTTCGAGTCTTTCATGAGCGACATCCCGGAGTCTCCCTGGGCCTCGTGGTGACTTCGGACGAAGAGCGTGGAGGGAACTCCGGCACGCGCTTCCTCGTAGAGAAAGTTGGGCTCAGGTGCGGCACCGCCATCGTACCGGATTCAGGCTCTTTGAACGAGATTGCCGTGGAGGAAAAAGGGATCCTTCACTTGAAGGCACGATTTTCCGGACCTTCGGGGCATGCCTGCAGGCCATGGCTTGTAGACAACCCTATGGACAGGATGGTGGATGCGCTGAGCGCCATCCGCAACCATTTTGATACTCTGAAGACTGAAGACCAACATTGGTATCCGACGTGCACTGTCACTGTGATTCAGACGCCGAACCGGGTTCCCAACCGTATCCCTCATTCCGTAGAAGCGGTTTGTGACATCCGTTTTCCGCCGCCGTATACGGCCGAGCAAATGCTGTCCGAGGCGCGGAGCTTTCTCGGCGAAGAGATGGAACTGGAAGTCATTCTCTCTGCGGAGCCGTCTCACCTCTCCCCCGACCCGCTCTTCGTTCGTGTAACCGAGGAGGTTACCGGAGCGCCCGTAAGTTTGATTCGCGAGCACGGCGGGAGCGACGCCAGATTTCTCTGTCCTTACAAAATCCCGATCATCATGTCCCGACCGCTGATAGGCAATCTCCATGCGGAAGACGAGTGGGTGGATATCAACTCTATGGAGACCCTATACCGAATCTACGAACGCTACCTGGAGATGAAGCTGAATCTCTCTTAAGGGGGAACAGGGACTCTTTGTGACGGCGCTCAGTCGAGTCGCTTGCGTTGCTCAGCTGCGCGCTTGCCGATTTCAAAATGTTTGCCCTGCAAAGCGAGTTCTGCTTCCGCGCGGTTGCGCTCCGACCAGTGACCCAGCTCGTAGCCGTACCAGGGATTTTTCAGATGAAGCGGCGGTAGTTCAAGCCTATTCCAGATGTCCAGCGCCTTTTCCATGATCTCCCGTTTGGGGAGCGATGTCGGCTTGTAAGGCCAAGGACGTGTGGCATCGATGCAAAGAACGCTGGAGTGACCTTTTTTCACCAGGGCTCCCCGTGATTCCGTCCACTCTTCGGGCGGTACGACGGAGGGATCCAGACCCATAGTTCCGCTATCGACGATTTTGGCGTCCCGATGCGGTTGCATGTGGAAAGACAGGGCCCAGTTGACGGAATCGGGATCGCGCGCGTCAATGTCTTCGTCGACGACAACCAAGATTTTTCCCACGTCCGCCCCCAATCGCAGTGCACTGATGATTTTGTCGAAATCCTCGTCGGAGCGTTTTTTAATTTTGACAACAAGGTACCCCCAGCTCCCGCCGCTCTCGTGCGTTGCCACGTCGAGCACGTTATCCAGCCCTGCGGCCAAGAGGCGCTGGCGGGCGATTCCCTCTGTCGCAATACCGCGGATCTTGCTGCTTTCGCTCGGAGGGAACTGGCTCAGAAAAGCCACGTAGATAGGATTTTTGCGCATGGTGATGCAGGAGACGTTGACAAAAAATCCTAAACCTTCGTGCGCCATGTACCCGGGGAACTCTCCAAATGGCCCTTCCCACTCGCTCTCGTCCGTGGGCATGGTCCCTTCGATCACGATTTCGGAGTGGGCGGGGACAGGCAGATCCACCGTTTTGCACCGCACCAACTCGAGCGGCTCGCCGGAGATCCCTCCGGCGACGGCGTACTCGCTGCTCTCCGGCGGTATTCGCGCTACTGCTGAGTAGGAAAGGTTTGGAGCGACACCGATGACGATGGCTACTTCGAGAGGCTGCTTACGACTGCGGTACTTGTTCCAGTGCATCCTCAACCCGGAAAAATTTCCGGCAAAGCAGCCGATGCGGTCGGGCGCCTTGATTTGACCGCGATAATTTCCAACGTTGAATTGTCCTGTTTCCGGGTCGCGCGTGACAAAGTGGGAAGACGTTGTGTAAGGGCCATTGTCGAATCCCGGGGTGGAGATCGGAACGGGAAGCTGGTCGAGCCCTGAGCGGCGCAGCTCGTCACCGACGATGACTTTCTCCTGGGCCGGTCCCGACGCTACTTCAATAGGCTCGATGGGATGCGATTGCGCGTGGGTCCATTTCTCGAAAATTTCTTCTTTCTTGCATTGCATCCCCAGCGCGTAAATGTCCCGGCTGCCGGCATAGCATGCGACGGCCACCGGCATGTCGAACTTTCGGCCCCGGCTGTCGTGAACGTTCTCAAAGAAGAAGGCCTTTCGCTGTTCCTCGGGCAATCCGCGGTATTGGAGCCGGACGAGCGGGTGCATCTCCGTGTCTTTGTTGATCGGCTGCTTGATGCGGAGAAGCTTGCCGTCCGCTTCGAGCGCCTGCAAATATTCCCGGACGTTTTGGTAATATGCCATGGTGCTAGTTTACCTTCGGCATTTGCGACGCGATACCGGTCTGCTTCAAGGCCTCTTCGTAGCGGACCCGAATTTCCGGATCTTCGTTTTTGTACTCGATAAGAGTGCCCCCCTCTTTGATGTTGATGTACACCTCTTCCGGGGCCCTCTGGGCCGCAACTTTGAAGCCGAGTGGGTGTACGCGGCTGCCATATCGAACCGCTAGATGTCGGGCCGGCTCCTTGCCCGTATTGAAGTGTTGGTGAAACCAGTTCGCGGGAGGGCAATAGACGCTCGCTTCCGTCCATTTTATTTCGACCACTTTGTCCCCGTGGCCGCTTTCATAAGGACGCGTGCCCAGCTCCTTCGACCACAGGAGGACATAGCCCACGGACTGGAGCCCGACGATGATCGCGCCGGGGCCGTGATAGTGGGCTTTGTGGTACTTGCCGATCGGCCAGTCGCCTAGATGCCCGATCAGAGAATTGCCCGAGATTTCAAACTGCGTGAGCCGAAGACCGGCGCCCTTGAGTTCGAGCTCGTCCAAGAATGCCGCTTTGATGTCCGGGATAAAGTTTGTTTCCCAAATGTTTTGCAACCCGTGCGTGTAGCGTTTCTTCCCGACGCCGAAGAAATTCTCCTCTCCTTGATAGCGGTCGGAAAAAGAAAAGGGGCAGTTAAATACAAAGTCGGTATTGCGATAGATGTCCAACACCATCGGTGCGTTGGTGACGGCCAGGAACTTCACCGGCTCCCGGCCGCCGTTGACCAGACGATGCGAGCTGTTTAGGGGAGGGGCAAAAAGACTCCAGGGACCCCACTCAAACATTTGCTTTCGGCCGCCGTCATTCCACACTTCGGTTCCGCCGTGGCCCTGAAGAATACAGATGACTTCTTCGTAGAGGTGACGCTCGGGCTTTAGCTCTCCTCCCGGTGGGATCTCCGCTACATACATGCCCGTGACCCCTTGCATGCCAAAGAGGTGGATGAAGGCTGCGTTCCCTCCGGTTCGGCTCCAGGGAGCGAGCTTGAGTTCGCGCACGTCCGGGATGCCGTAACCTTCGTGAACAGGGATGCCTTCGCCTTTGATCCATTGCATGTAAGGCGTCTTGTCATACAGAGAAATCACGTTTTTTCTTAGTCTCCTTGGATTTACAGTGTTGCTTCTTTTCTTACGAGATCGAAGAGGATTGCATATTTGCACAGACAAGAATAAGGGTCAACAAGGAGGGTGGTTTGACAATTGTCCTAATGGATTGATAAAGATCTGACATCCTTTTCTGGAATCTGACGAGGGAACAAATATGGGTAATATCAAAGAGCCCCGCCCAGGGGAGAAGATGGCGGCTGAAGAGGCGAAGCGGTACGTAGATTATCTCTACGATCGGATGTATGAGCGCTGGAAGGTTAAGATTCAACAAAGTCCGTTCATGAGCCGGTTGCGCGAGGGCAAGCTGGAGATGCCGACCATCAGGCAGTTTTTTAAGAACTGGGGCCGGTTTTCCATGGAGGTCAATGCCCTTAACGCGCTTTCGTACTATACGCACCTGCCTTTTTTCGTGCATCACTACGACCTCTTGGGGCCGTTTTGCGCCAAGATCGACGACGAGCTAATTTCACCCAAGCCCCCTGGTCACGTGCTTGTGCTTCTGCAAACGGCGGAAGCCATGAAACTCTCCCCAAAGGAAGTGTTGGAAGACCCCTACGTTCCTGAAGCTCGCGCCATCAACGATTTCTGCCACAAGATCTTCATCGATGGCTCCTTAGTCGAGCTTTGGGGGCTGCACGTGTTCGAGGAGTCCCTGGGCCAATGGTCCGGTGAATGGTTCACGGCCTTGACGACTCACTACGGCTTCAGCAAACAGGACGCCATCTATTTTTCCACACATGAAGAGGCGGACCTGGAACCCCATGCTTTGGGCGAGGGAGGCGAGGAAGCCATGGGTCATGGCACTTTCAACCGGACTGTTTTGCAACGTGCCTTGGAAGACGGCAAGGCTGAATTCAGAGCAGGCTACTCCATGGAATACTGCGCCCTCACCATGGTCGATCTTCACGCCCAGATGAAGCGTGTCGCCATAGAAAAGCCCTATCCGTAGCCTAAGAGCAGGCTCAGCCGATTTAAAATCGAAAGGCCCGGTTCGAAAGAGCCAGGGCCTTTTTAATCTGCAACTCAGATGCAGCCACGGCAGAGCGCCGGAGAAGAAAGCGTGCCGTGCTTGAGTTGAAAATAAAGATTTTTTGGATATAGTAAATTCTTTATTTATGGAAGGGAGGAAAGAGCTACGATGATTGAAGTTGGAAAGCAGGCGCCTGATTTTGAACTGGTTAGCCATCTGGGAGGAAAAAAATACAACCTGGGTCAGTTCAAAGGGCAAAAGAACGTGATGGTCGTGTTTTATCCACTGGATTGGACCCCCACCTGAAGCAAGGAAGTGCCTGGGATTCAGTCCATTCTGGACGAATTCAAGGCTGCGGACACTCAGGTTCTGGGTGTAAGTGTCGATAGCAGATATTCGCATGAAAATTGGGCCAACTCTCTAAAGGGGGTTTCGTTCCCGCTTCTTGCGGATTTTCATCCTAAAGGGGCCATGGCTAAAAGTTACGGACTCTACCTGGAGGATAAAGGCATCACCGACCGGGCAACCGTCATCATTGATAAAAACGGTGTGGTCCGCTACGCCGCATCGGTAACTCCGGCGGGAGAGCGCAACCCGAAAGATCTTTTGGCCGAGTGCCAAAAGATCAATAAAGGGTAGGATGCGGTTGGAGCTCTATTTCTATAATGAGTGCGGCTTCTCACAAAGCGTGTTGAATTGCATCACCAATCTTCGGGTTGGCGGTCAGATCGTTCAGAAAAACATCCGTGAGAAGGCTGATTACGAGAAAGAGTTGATAGATCTCTGCGGAGACAAGACTGTCCCTACCTTGGTCGTAGATGGGAAGGCTATGCGGGGATCGGAAGAAATTAATCAGTTTTTGGTCGACCGGTTCCTGGATTAGCTAGACAGGGCAGCTGCCACCGCCCAAATTAGAAAGGCCCGTGACTTTAACAAGTCCGGGCCTTTGGCTTCTTTACCCTATGATGTTACAATTTGCCTCATGCGTCTCGCCCTAGGAGTATATTTTGCTGCCATCTTTTGGCTCGTACTTTTACCTGTCTCAGTGCCGGGAGCAGACACCCCGCCGCTTTCAGCGTCAACCGAGACGCAACTTTTCAGCACGCCCGATGAGTCCGCTCAGCCGATTGCGTCGGTCAAAAAAGGAGAAGTGTTATCACCCATGGCCGAAACAGTAGGCGCTGGAAATGTGAGGTGGTATCTGGTTCGGACCAAGAGCGGGGCTGTCGGTTGGATCAAACGCGGTGATAGTGACGAATCAAAAAAATTAGAAAGCTTCTTTGAGTCCATTCCTTCCGAGATTAGTGTAGGCCGTTCGGTTACGCTGCCAAAACCCCCTTCCGGTTCTTTGCCGTCGGGCACGATCGTCGTTCCGGTGGTCATGACTGGTTCATCGGTGATCGTACCGGTCACTCTGAATGGCTCTGTAAAAACCTACTTGGTTCTAGATACCGGTGCG
>JAUXIP010000015.1 GCA_030620935.1 Deltaproteobacteria bacterium
ACTCGCCTCGGTAAATCCTACCATCTCCAAAGAGATCATTCCGGTGACTTTGGCTGCGGCTGCCTTAAGTCTCTTGGCAAAATGGGTGCTGCCGACCATGTTTTGTTCTTCCAAGCTAAAAGCACAGAAGAGCAGTTGGGAACGGAGCTTATACTTGGACAGGATCCGCGCCGCCTCGAGAAGGACAGCGACTCCGCTCGCATTATCGTCCGCTCCCGGCGTGCCTTGGACCGAGTCATAATGAGCTCCCAGGATTATCAGAGAAGCATTGCCGCGATTTTCTGTGCGGCCGATGATGTTGCGGTAGGATTTCCCCCAATAGCTGAAAGTATCATTTTCCACGCTGAGTCCGAGGCTCCGGAAAGTCTTTTCAATAAAGCTTCCCACGTCATCCAGATGACGTCGACCGCTGAACGGGTTTCTCTCTCCGATGATATGCCGGAGAGTTTTCTTCAACTCTGTGGGCTGGACTTGGGGAAGGGAACCGATCATAAATGAGCGAGGCGCACGGGAATTCCTTTTTTGTGGAGGTAGTCCTTGCATTCCGATATGGTGTATTCCCGGTAGTGGAAGATGGAGGCCGCGAGGGCGGCGCTTGCCTTGCCGGCCGTCAGTCCCTCATAGATGTGCTCTAGTTTTCCTACCCCGCCTGAGGCGATCACCGGAATCCCAACCCGATCAGAGATAGCCCGTGTCAGCTCCAGATCATAACCTTCCTTGGTGCCGTCCCGGTCCATGCTGGTAAGCAGGATCTCACCAGCGCCATAAGCCGCCATTTTTTCCGCCCAGCCGCAGGCGTCGATCCCAGCAGGCTTTCTTCCGCCGTGAGTAAATACTTCCCATTTTTCACCTGTCCGCTTGGCATCTATGGCCACAACGATGCATTGACTGCCGAAAGTCTCCGCCGCCTCGCGGACAAACTCGGGGTTGGCCACGGCTCCGGTGTTGATGGAGACCTTATCCGCCCCGGCCCTGAGAAGTTTCCGTACATCTTCAAGGGAGTGGATGCCTCCTCCCACCGTCAGCGGCATAAAGAATTCATCCGCCGTGCGCGCGACCACATCCAAGATGATTTCCCGCTTTTCATGCGAAGCCGTAATATCCAGAAAACAGAGCTCATCGGCGCCTTCGCGGTCATAGGCCCGGGCGACCTCCACTGGATCACCCGCATCGCGCAGACCGACGAACTTGACTCCCTTCACTACACGCCCCGCATTGACATCGAGGCAGGGAATAATGCGCTTGGCAAGCATAAGAGTGGTCGTAGTCTAGCCGAGAGCAAATCATACCTCAAGCCAGGGGAAAATACGCCGGTTTCGCCGAGGCAAGTGGCCGGGTTGACAGGGAAGTCGACCATCGAATATGCTCCGTTTCACGGTTGGAAAGAGGAGGTCCGTGGGTGGATCGGGGTGGAGGGGGACTCCTTCTATGCCTGGATTGACGATTTACGTGAGAGGTGCTACAAAAACATAACCTTGTGAGTGGATTGATCTTTTTTCACCGGCTCAGAAAGGAGACAAAGATGGTTGATCGGTCATGTACGGCGCTGTGTAGTTTGATGGTATTCGCCCTGTTGATGTTGACGGGGTGTCCTCCGCCTTCCACGAGCAAGCCTGAAACTTCCGCTTCATCTCCCAAGGGAGCTGCCGGAGCGCAGTCTGGTGCTCAGAGCACCGTTACAGAGAGCAGCGTATCTCCAACTCCTTCGAGCATAGACAGGTTGCGTCAAGGTGAGACAACCTCCTCAGGCCCCGTGAAAGACGTCTATTTTGCTTTTGATAGCTACGATCTGCGTTCGGATGCGCGGGAGACTCTTAAGGCCAATGCGGACTGGCTCAAGGCGCACCCTTCCGTCCGGGTAGAGATCGAAGGCCATTGCGATGAACGGGGGACCAATCAGTACAACCTGGCTCTGGGCGCTCAGCGGGCACAGGCCGCCAAAGGCTACCTGGTTACCTTAGGGATAGCCGGGAAACGGCTCTCTACCATAAGCTACGGGGAGGAAGTCCCCTCCTGTAGGGAGCAGACGGAAAAATGCTGGCAAAAGAACCGCCGCGACCGCTTTGTCGTTATCCCTGAACGGCCGGCGTCGTAGTACATTTTCCTTTTCCGAGAGAGATTCTTTGCAGCGAGAGAAGGGTAGGCATGTGGTTCCTATCGCCTTTCCTATCCCTTCTATAAGACGTAAGAATCTCGTCCCCAGGGTTTTGCTTGTCTATATCCTACGCCAGTATACTCTGAACCAGCAGAGGAGAAATGATGAGTAACGCCGAGTTTCTTCCTCAAGAAGGACCTAAGGCATTCTTCAGGGCGTGGAAAAGAGTCATGGTGGACCCGCAGGGGTTCTATCAAGAGATGCCGTCGACCGGTGGTTTTGAGAACCCGTTGATTTTTTTAGCCGCCTGCGGATTTTTTTTCTTCGTTTTTAAGGTAGTCGTGGTCGGTCTGGGCGACGCCACGAATTCCCTTTTCTTAGTTTCCTTAACTTATATTTTCGGTCCGGGCATCTTAATGCTGGCTTCCCAATACCTTTTCCAAGGAGAAGGGGACTATGAAGGGACATTACGCATATGCGCCTACGCGGGGGCCTGTTTGGTTCTTGCCTGGGTGCCCAGATTGGGAGTCTTCGCCTATCTTTACAGCTTCTATCTGATTTTTCTCGGCATGGAAAAGGTGCATAAACTGGAGACGACCAAGGCCGCCATCGTAACCTTGGTCGCTATCCTGGTGACCCTGGCTATCATGGTTTATGTCCTGGGAGAAGGAAGAATTCACCGTCCGCTATTATAGAGACAAGGGAAGGAAGCGCTGATGGAATTTCAACAGGCTATTAAAAGTTGTCTTCTTCAGTGTCCGAAATGGAGAGCTTGCGGTAGCTTCTCTCATCTTCAAATCTCTTTTGCATCTTACTCTCCCGTTCCACCTCTTCCTGACATTTCACGCATAGCCGGGTGAAGGGAAGGACCTTTAAGCGGCCCAATTGAATCTCGCCTTCGCAGTTGTCGCAGCCGCACTCGCAGACCCCGTAGGTTTTGTCTTTAATCCGCTGGAGGGCCTCTTCGATGGCCAGCAATTTTCCCCTTTCTCGGTCATTCAAAATGAAGTTAATTTCCCGGTCTCTCTCATCGCTGGCCAAGTCATAGGTGTCGCGCCCGTCGTCCTTGACTCCCTCGGTCTCTTCCTTGAGCCGGTCCTGGATCTCGCGGAGAGCCTGTTTTTTTGTTTCCAGAAGGGTGTCGTTGGCTTTTTTAAGAAAATCTTTTCTCACGGTTTCACCCTCACGGTCGGATTTAGGCGTTTAGTATGTCACCAATGAGATCATAGTCAAGGGCCTGGGTAATTTTGACATCCATCATCTCTCCCGGCTTCGCACGACGGTTCTCTCTCTCGAGGTAAATCACTCCGTCCACTTCCGGGGCATGAGCTTGAGTTCGTCCGTAAAGCTTTCCGGTTTCCTGATCGTAACCGTCAATCATAACGTGTTGGACCATTCCGATCAAGGCTTCGTTCTTCCTGCGAGAGATCTCCGCCTGGATTTCCATCACCTCTTGCCAGCGTCTTTCTTTCTCTTGCTCGGAGACCTGGGCTTCCATCAGAGCGGCTGCGGTTCCTTCCTCCTTGGAGTATTGAAAAACACCCAGGCGGTCGAATTTCGCCTCCCGTACAAAATCCAGGAGCTCTTGGAAATCTTCTTCCGTCTCTCCCGGAAAGCCGACGATGATCGAAGTTCGCAGCGTTAGTCCGGGAATCGCTTGACGCAGCTTCTGAACGGACTCACGGACGGCGCAACCGCTTTTTCCCCTGCGCATCCGCCTCAGGACCCGACTGCTCGCGTGCTGAAGTGGAATGTCTACGTACTTGCAGATCTTCTCGTTCTCATGAATTAACTGAAGTAGAGGCTCGTCGAGATAATTGGGGTAAGAATAGAGGAGACGAATCCATTCGATTCCGGGCACGGAGACCATCTCCCGAAGCAGGCCGTAGAGAATGGTTCCGTCCCGTCGCTCTCTGCCGTAAGCGGTCAGGTCCTGGGCGATGAGATTGATCTCCTTGACCCCGTCTCGGCCGAGCAGCTCCGCCTCCTTCACGATGGAGTCGATCGGGCGGCTCCGATGAGGTCCCCGGAGCTGGGGAATGATGCAAAAGGCGCACTTATGATCACAACCCTCCGAGACTTTGACAAAGGCCGTGTGCGTCGGTGCAGTCCTCAGCCGCGGCGAACCATGGTCGTAAAGGTAGCGAGGAAGCCCGATGTAGAGTCGCTTCTCTTTATTCTTTCTGTGCTCGTTCAGGATCTCGACGATACGCGGAACCTCTCCGGTGCCGATAAATAGATCCACTTCAGGCATCTCGCTTGCCAACTCTTCGGAGTACCTTTGAGGAAGGCAGCCGGCCACGACCAGGGTCCGTAGCTTACCCTCTTTCTTCAGGCGTGCCGTCTCCAGGATGGTGTCGACGGATTCCTCCTTGGCGGCGTCGATGAAGCTGCAGGTGTTGATGAGGACAATGTCGGCCTCTCTCGGCTCAGAGACCATTTCGTAATGGTCTTGTTGGAGAAGCCCACCCATCACCTCCGAGTCAACCAGGTTGCGCGCGCAGCCAAGACTGATAATGCTAAGCTTTTCTTTCATGGGTCACGATCCAAATTCCACAACATCGACGCCCTCGGGGATTTGCAACCCAAAGAGCGAATCCTGCACTCCCACCCCTTTACGCATGCCGGAAAAACGGACGGTCGTTAGATTGCCGACGGCGTCTTCGATACGGGCCCAAAGAATATCAAAATTCCGGCGGTCGACCCCAAGAAGAATCTGGCCGAGTCCTCCCGATTCCTTTTTCGGCTCCAGTTGCAAGACATAATGAGTCTCTTCCGTTCCCTGTAGCGTCACCTTAAAATCCCTTCTGAGATCCCCAAGCCCGAGCAGAAAGGAAAGCGGAATGTCGGAGCGGAAAGCGTTTTTCAACGGACTTTTTATGATCTGTCCTTGCTCGGGCTGGTAAAAATAGAAATTCTTTCCGTCCGCAAGGACCCATTGGCCCTGAGGCTCTTCATAACGCCATAGCATTTTTCCCGGGCGTTTGAAATAGAGCTTGCCCCGAGCCCGTAGGCTACGGTTGAGCGTTTTGATCTCCGTCTCTTGGCGAAATTCCGCTACAAAGTCAACAACAGCGTCGTAGTTTTTCTGGAGATTGTCGACAACCGACTTTTCTTTAGTCTCTTCCGCAGAGCCCATAACCGGGGCCGAGAGAAAAAAGAACATAAAGAACAACGAAACAAAGACTCTCCACTGTTCATTCATTTATCTTCCTCGCATAGACCTCTCGCGGTTTCGCCCCCTCTGCCGGCCCCACCACGCCGTCCCTTTCCATCTGCTCGATCATCCGGGCCGCCCGATTATATCCCACTCGAAGCCGCCTTTGAATCATAGAGATCGAGGCCTGCTGCGTTTCGGTCACCAACTCTACGGCCAGGTCGTACATTTCATCGTAGTCGTCCTCCATCTCTCCCGCCTCGATCCCTTTTTTGGCCTCGAAGACCTCGGGCCGGTAGCGGGGCTTGGCCTGCCGTTTAATGAAGTCTACAACCTTTCGAATCTCTCGATCGGAGACGAACGGGCCATGAATGCGGATCAGGTGCGCGGTTCCGGGAGGGAGGAAAAGCATATCGCCGTCTCCCAGAAGACGTTCCGCGCCGATAGAATCCAGAATGGTCCGGGAATCGACCCGCGAGGTCACCTGAAATGATATGCGGGCGGGGAAATTGGCCTTGATGAGTCCTGTAATGACATCCACCGACGGGCGCTGGGTAGCGAGAATCAGATAGATGCCTGCGGCCCTGGCTTTTTGCGCTAGACGCGTGATGTACTCCTCGATATCTCGCCCTACGGACATCATCAAATCAGCTAACTCGTCCACGACAATAACGATCCGGGGAAGTCTTTCATGCACCAGGGGGCTTTTCTCCTCGGAGTCTCCGGTGATCTCCTGGTCTTGTTTGACGTCTTCTTTCTCATTGAGGTCGATAGCCCCGCGCTTGTCGGCCGTCTCTTTTTGCAGGATGCGGTTGTAGTTATCGATGCTTCTTGCCCCCTTGTCGCGCATCAAGCGATAGCGCCGGTCCATCTCATCCATAGCCCAAAATAGGGCTGCGGCCGCTTTTTTCGGGTCGGTGACTACAGGAACCAATAAGTGAGGCAGATCCTCGTAGATCGTGAGCTCAAGCATCTTGGGATCGATCATGATGAATTGGACGTCTTGCGGCCTCGCTTTGTATAGGATGCTTAGAACCATCGCATTGATAGAGACCGATTTTCCGGTCCCGGTGGCGCCGGCCACGAGCAGATGAGGCATGCGGGCCAGATCGGTCAGAAAAGGGGAGCCGGAGATATCTTTCCCTAGCGCCAGAGTCAGCTTTGACTCCGCATCTTGATAGGCATCGCTCTCGATGACCTGCTTCAAAAAGACCTTCTCTCGCCTGGGGTTGGGTATTTCAATGCCGACTACCGACTCGCCAGGAATGGGAGCCAAAATCCGCACGCTGACCGCGCGGAGCGCCATCGAGAGGTCGTCCGCCAGAGTGACGATCCGCCTCACTTTAACGCCTGGCGCAGGCTTGAACTCGTACATGGTGATGACCGGGCCGGGACGCACGGCCACGACCTCTCCCTCCACGCCGAAGTCCGCCAGCTTTTTTTGCAGGATAAGCGAATTGGCCTCCAGTGACTCCCGGTCGATCTTAACGTGATCTCCATCCGGGGAATCCAAAAAAGAAAAGGAGGGGAGAGCGTAGTCTTGGCCGATCTCGGGAAATCCGAACTGCTCCTGCACCGGGGCGGGTTTTTTCTTCGGCTTCTTTTGAGCCTCCTCCTTTGTCTCCTCTTGGAGAACGATCGGCGGAGGGACGAATTCGCGGCGCTCCTTCTTCGGGTTCTGCGCCTTCTTTTTCTCTCTCCTTTCCCTCCAGCGCTTCAGGCCCTCCGTGATCGAATGGGCCACCCATTTGATCAAATATCCGGTCCATCTTTGGAGCTGTCCCGCGCCTTTTCGGGCCCTGTCCAGCGCGGTGACCAAAGAGTTTTGTGAGACCAGCATGAGCGCGAGAATCAGCAGGGAGAAACTGATCAGGACGGCGCCGACTTGACCGAAAAATGGAACAAGGATCTCTTGCTTGGAAAACCCGCCCAGGATCCCGCCGGCCTCTGGTGTGTTTTCCGTTTCCAGGAAGAGACTCAGAAGAATAGCCGTGCTCAAGACGAAAAGGCCATATCCGGCGGCTTTTGGGAGCCGCAGTCCATGGTACGCCTCGCTGAACAACTGGAAGGAGACAAAGCAGAGAAAGAGCGGCAGGAGGTAGGCCGAGAGTCCGAGTCCCTGGAGCAGAAAATCCGTCAGATAGGCCCCTACGACCCCGCCCCAATTGTGCGTTTCCAGGACCCCTGAAGGGGTATTGAACGACCGGTCTCTTGGATCGTAGGAAAAAAGACTCAATGCAACGAGAAGGGCTGCTACAAAGATCAGCACCCCGAAAATCTCGCGCTGCAGTCTGGATCTTTTGGCCATATCCCTTCTAGTTTCTAAGCAAAAGAACCGCCCCGCCTACAATCAGACAATAATAGCCAAAATAACCGAACTTTCCTTTCACGATAACTTTGAGGAGAAAAGAGATGGCCCATAGTCCGGTGAGCAGGGCGACAAGCACGCCGAAGCCGTACGGGATCAAGTCGGTCACGGTGGCCGATTGGAGGTCTCTCGACTTCACGAGCACCGCTCCTAAAACTGCTGGTATGGAAATGAGGAATGAAAAGCGGGCCGCGATATCGCCCCGGATTCCGAGAAACATCGCTGTGGCGATAGTATTCGATGACCGTGAGATGCCGGGCAGTATGGCGAAAGCCTGCGTGGTGCCGATCAGAATCGCATCCCGCATATTTAAATCCCCTGCTTGGCGGGTGGCCCTGGGGGCCAAGGTCGTGCTCAACAGCAGGGTCCCGTTTACCAAGAGGCCCCACGCCGCAACGGTGGGAGAGGTAAAGAGAGGCTCCACTGTCTTCTCCAAGATCAAGCCGATGATACCCGTGGGTACCGTGGCGACGACGATCAGCCAGAACCAGGTGCGAGCAGGAAAGGGATTGCTCTGGACCTCCTTGCCTACGAGAAAGTAGAGCAAACATCGGACATCGCGCCAGAAATAAAGAATCACCGCCAAGAGCGTTCCCAAATGGAGCATGACGTCGAACGTCATGGCGTTTTTATTGAAGGTGGTGAGGTATCCCTGGGCGATGACCAGATGGCCGTCGCTGCTGACCGGCAAGAACTCGGTGATCCCTTGAATCGCTCCCAGCAAAAACGCATCCAAAAAAGCCACGGCCTTATGTCTCCATGATCAGAGGGAGGATGACCGGGCGGCGCTTCAGAGTCTTGTTGAAGTAACGTCGAAGGGCTCTACGCACTTCTTCTTGCAACTCCGCCGGGTCCGTCCGAGTCTCTCGATTGATGCTGTTTAAGGTTTCTAAAACCACCTTCTTGGCATGCTCTAAAATTTCTCCCCCCTCATCGGCGCGCATAAAACCTCGCGAGATGAGATCGGGGCCCGCCACCAGCTCGCCGGTTTGTTGATGGATGGCCATAACGGCCAAAACCATTCCATCTTCCGAGAGATGGCGCCGGTCCCGAATAACGACGTCGCCGACATCCCCCACGCCGCTTCCATCGACAAAAACTCTTCCGGCAGAAACGGAGTCCACCTTTCCGGCGCTCTCCGCCGTCAGCTCCAAAACCTCGCCGTCCTCCAGGAGAAAGCAGTTCTCCGACGGGACGCCTACCTTTTGGGCCAGTTGGATGTGTCGCACAAGTTGGCGGTACTCACCGTGGATCGGGATGAAGTATCGCGGTCGCGTGAGTTGAAGCATGGTTTTCAGCTCTTCCTGGCTGGCATGGCCGGATACGTGGACATCCGAGACCTTTTCGTAGTGGACCTCGGCCCCGCGGCGATAGAGGTGGTTGATCAGATTGCTGATGGTCTTTTCGTTTCCGGGGATAAATCTCGAAGAGAGAATGACCGTATCCCCGGGCTCAATATTGATCGATTTGTGATCGTCCAAAGCGACTCGGTGCAGAGCGGAAAGCGGCTCCCCTTGGCTGCCGGTGGTTAGAAAAGTTATTTGTTCCCGGGGAATAGCCTGCCACTGCGTCCTTTCGGTGAGGACCTGCTTCGGGAGGCGGAGATAGCCCAGGTCAGAGGCGATCTGGGTATTGTTGATCATGCTTCGACCGCTGAAAACGGTCTTGCGCCCATAGCGCTCCGACAGATCGATGACCTGCTGGATGCGAGGGATGCTGGAGGAGAAAGTGGCGACAAAGATTTTTCCGGAGCATTTTTGAAAGATCGCTTCCAGATTTTTTCCCACTTCACGCTCCGAGCGGGTATAGCCCTCTCGCTCGACGTTGGTCGAGTCGGAGAGCAGTAAAAGCACCCCTTGCTCTCCGTAAGCGGCGAATGACCGGAAATCGAACAACTCGCCCTCCATCGGCGTGTGGTCGATCTTGAAATCGCCGGTATGGATGACGATCCCTGCAGGAGTGTGAATCGCCACGGCCAGACAGTCGACCAAACTGTGGGTCACGCGTATGCCTTCGAACTTAAACGGTGCCAGCTCCATGACATTCCCCGCCTTGATTTCCGTGAGATCCGCGGTCTCGTCAAGATTGTGCTCTCGGAGCCTGTGCCGCAACAGGCCGAGGGTAAGGCGGGTGCCGAAGATCGGGACGGCAAGCTGCTTTAGAACATAGGGCAGAGCGCCCATGTGATCTTCGTGGGCGTGGGTGAGGACGACGGCTTTGAGTTTCTTCTTTTGTTCCAAAAGGTAGCTGATGTCGGGAATGACCAAATCGATGCCCAATAGATCGGTGCCTGGAAACATCACGCCACAATCGATGGCGATGGCCGACTCGCCATACTCCAGGACCATCATGTTCAATCCAAACTCGCCCAACCCGCCCAACGGGATTATTCTAACTGGCTCCATAGATCACACGTCCTTATGCTGAGGCCTTTGCCGGAAGCGAGGCATACGCCACATCGAACCCTTTGCTGGGAGATCCGGCATGCTGCTGCGACTGAGATTCCATGATTTCTCGTACCTGGTTTAAAAGGCTCTGTAGATTTTTCGGGTGGCATTGGTCCGAGGGAATGGGGTCGTTGACGATGACCTCGACCTCCCCCTTTTTGACTCGCCAGTCTCCTTTTGGCAGGACAGCTCTGCTTCCTTTGATGGTGACAGGGACGATCGGCGTTTTTGTTTTAACGGCGAGCAGAAAGCCGCCCCTTTTAAATGGCCGAAGGTCTCCGCCGCGACTACGGGTCCCCTCGGGGAAAAAGGCCACCGAGATGCCGCCCTCGATCATTCTTTTCGCTTTCCTGAGGCTGGTCATAGCCTGAGAAGGGCGGGCCCGGTCTACGATAATGTGCTTCGATGCCCAAAGCGCCCATCCGAACACAGGAATAAAAAGCAACTGCTTCTTGGCCACCCAGCGGATCTGGTAGTCTGGCAGACTTTCGACGAGCACCGGCATATCGATGTTGCTTTGATGGTTCGCCATGAAAATGTACGGCCGCTTGGGGTCGAGACGGTCCAAGCCTCGAACTGTCAGGCGGACACCAATGATTTTTAACACCGACCAGCTCCAGAATCGCGAGATTCGGTAGGCCAGCTTTCCCATTCGGTCGAAAGGGGCCAGGGGAAGAATAATGAGACCCGTCGGCAAGGAGACCAAAATGAAGAGGATCACCTTGAAGAAATAACTCATCAAGAAATAAAACTTGTTTTTAATGGCGGCTAATAATCCAAAAAATCAAGGAAAAACAACTCATTGTAGTTTACGAACGGTGAAAAAGCAATCGAAGTTCCGCTCGGGGGCCTGCCTCTCGCGCCGAAAGCAATAGAGCTGTGGTTATTCCGAACCGTTCCGTCTCAGTGCTTTCAGCTTGTTCGGCAGGCCCCCTCACTCTCAAGAATCAGCTTTGTAAAGAATTCCATCGCCTCCGGGGTCAAGGGGGGTCGGGAGTCTTCGAGTTAGGACTCCCGACCCCTTCCGAGACGCTGAAGACTCGCTCCCCGAGGCCCTTAATTTAAGATGCTTCTGCGGCGGATTTTCTTATTGACTAAAAAATTTTCCGGCGATAATGTGAGAAAAGGTTCTCTTTGAGTTTTTGTGCTTTCTTGGCTAAGGGAGGCCTCTATGTCGGTTAACAAAGTCATTCTTATCGGCAATCTGGGAAAAGATCCGGAGGTGCGCTTTACCACCAACGGCCGGGCGGTCGCGCGCTTTCCCATCGCCACGTCCGAGTTTTGGAATGATGGCGACGGCAACCGGCAGGAGAGAACCGAATGGCACAATATCATCGTCTGGGGCAAACAGGGCGAGACCTGCGGCCAGTATCTGGCCAAGGGGAGACAAGTCTTCGTCGAGGGAAGCATCCGCAGCCGCTCTTACGATGACAAAGACGGTAATAAACGGTATGTGACCGAGATCATAGCCCAGAGAGTTAGGTTCTTGGGAGGCGGCGGTGGAACCCGCGTGGCGCCGGAAGCCGAAGGCGAACCCTCCGGAGAATCCTCTTCTCAGAGCCAGACCCCGCCTTCCGAAGATGACATCCCGTTCTGACCACCGTCGGATAAGAAGTACCCCATCCACCACCCTACGACGACAATACAACAGCCTCTGCAGCCCTCAAGCCCTGCTGTGACCAGGGCCCAGCATCTACCTGGATATACTGCGGGCTGATATCGGGATATGCTGCGAGATTCGCAGTGTATCGCTGGAAACGTGAAATCAGCAAAGGAATGATAAGTATTGGATATTACTTGTGATTCTATTATATTGGATGCTGGATAGTTCAGGAGATATACCGCGCGATTTAATGCAGTATACTTATTAGTTGGGCAGAGATTGAACAATGAAGTTTATTACTAACGCTAAAATTAAGATCCTCCCTCTGCTCACCTTGGGATTTTTTCTAGGTGCGATGAGCTGGGGTATCGTGTCTCTTGTTTCTGATCGATTTGAGCCATTCGATAGCGAAATCGGGTTTTTGACTGGACAAATTATGTTGTCCGCAGTGGCTTTTGGAGTTGGCTATCAGCTTGGGATTCGGGAAATTTTCATTTTGGTTTTTAGTGCGTATGTGGGAATGAACGTGTATGCCTACTTATTTGGCGGATCGGAACAAAAGGCATGGTTTTTCTTAGGTTTAATCACCACACTTTCATTGATTGTTTTCCCTACAATAATTGGGCTTTGTGGGCGATTGTTAAACTCTGTTCTTTTGAAGTTTGGAAAACGAGCGTGATAGTCCTGCCCAACAAAGCGCTCCTGCCGACTGGGCATCTTAAGGAGTCTAATAGTGCCGGCGGCAGAGCGTAGGCGTTAGGCGCATAATCATAAACTGCGATGAAGCAGGAAGAGAATAATTCAACGATTGTCACTGGCTTGTTCGAGAAGGCCCTAGGAGTCAAGCTCAATGGGGCTGCGTATTGGAATTATGTTGGAAAGCTGAGAGAGCTCGGCACTCGACAGACATTTTTAATAGCGAAGCGCTTTTGTCTGTCGCACCAGAAACATGAGCGGACGCTGGGGATAGATGTGTTGTGCCAACTCCGCCATTATGACAAGCCAATCACGCAGAAAACAGCCAGGGATTCACGACCTGTATTCGTGAAGGCTTCCATTCGTCTCATTCGCCCTCGGCTCCGTGATCGCAGAATTGATGTCTTTCTCTCGGCCATTTACGCCTTAGGGCACTTGAATGACCCTGACAGATCAAGATGGATTTCACGTTTTTCTCGTCATCGAGATCGCGATGTTCGCTTTGCCGTCGCATGGGCGTTGGGCGGAGATGAAAAGCCACTCGCAGTACGCACTCTAATAAAGCTAAGCAATGACAAGGATGCAAAAATTCGAGATTGGGCCACCTTCGGTATTGGCACCCAAATAGAAAAGGATTCTCCAGAAATCAGAGAAGCCCTGTTCAGGCGTGTTCGGGACAGATAC
>JAUXIP010000346.1 GCA_030620935.1 Deltaproteobacteria bacterium
GGATCATCAGTTTCTTTGAAGTGATCGGGATCCCGCTGGTCGGCAGCTACGGCACAACGGAATGCGGAGGTATTTCAATAACCGGTAAGGGCGACTTCCGCCCCGGCAGCGCGGGAAAACCGTTCCCCAATGTAGAACTCAGTATTGCCGAGGACGGGGAAATCCTGGTGCGAGGCCCGGCGGTGTTTCCAGGTTACTTTGAAAACCCAGAGGCAACGCGTGAGGCCATTGACTCTGACGGGTGGAACCATACGGGTGATTTGGGAAAAATCGATCAGGATGGTTACCTATACTTGGTGGGAAGAAAGAAGGACGTCTTTAACTGCTCCGATGGGTCAAACATATATCCCCGTTCCATCGAACTTCTTTTAGAACAGGATTCGTTTGTCCGCCAGGCGGCGCTCGTGGGCGATCGTCGTCCATTTATCGCGGCCCTGATTGTTCCAGATCGAGGGAGAATAGCCGTAGAACTCAACAAAGAAGAGTCATCTCTAACCGATGATGACATTCAAAGGATGCTATGGCATCGAGTTGAAATGATCAACGAAGAGTTGGAGCACTATGAGCAGATCCGTAAGATGACTGTCCTAAAGGGAGACTTTCCAGAAAGAGTTTGGAGCATTACCGCCTTTCAAAAGGTAAAGGTGGACCGTAGAGAGCTAGGAGAGGTTTATCGAAGAGAAATTAAAGAGATTTACGAACATCCATAAGAGAAAGGCCTGGCCTTGTGAGCCATGGTCTGTCCAAACTGAATTTCGCTACCGGATTGCGATTTCTCGGGATCTTGACAACTATCCACCTGTTGAGTCGGGATAGGGCTAAGCTAATCCACTTCGATGCCTTCTCATCTTGAATGATCAAGAGAGATATAATACTTTTCAATCGGCTGGAAAGTCTTTATCTTTTCCACAAAATGTTAGGAGCGCAACTGCCTTACTTCAGAAAAGAAAAGTGGACCGCAAAGAGGTTGGGAAGCTATATCAAAGGGAGATAGAAGAAATTTACAGCCATCCCTTAGAATAATGCCCGGACTGGCGAGCGGGTCTCTGTAGATCTTTCGACTGCAGGAGAGCAGATTGGACGAGAAGGAACTAAAGCGAGAGATTGCCGCAATACTGGACAAAATCCCCAGGAATTTCCGCCGCCGCCTTGAAAATGTGGCAATCGTAGTCGAGAAGAGGCCTGAAAAGAATCAGTTGGAGGCCTTGGGGCTCGACCCACGTCATCATACGCTCTATGGTCTCTACGAAGGCACTCCCCTACCTGAACGCTCTGCTATTCATCCACCACTCCTGCCCGACAAGATCACCATCTTTTCAGAGCCCTTGATGCTTGATTTTACAGATCGTGATGAATTGCAAGAGCAACTCCGTGCGACGCTCGTTCATGAAATTGCGCACTACTTCGGAATGAAAGAGAGCGAGATTCGGGATCTGGGTTATTGAAATACCCAATCCATCTGTCCCTGTACTCGTTTCCCGGACGCCATTTTTGACTTCTCTCTCACCCCCCGCTAATAAAAACGAGAGAACTGTCCACATAGGGGAGGTCCCCAACGGTAAGATTTTGTTGGATTATCTCTAAAATTAACTTTCGAGGAAGGAGAGCCAGTTTATGAATACCATGATGAGGAGGAAGACACACAACCCCACTATTATCCACTTCATAACCTTCGTTGTCATCCTTTGGTTGACTGCGTTTGTAGGCGTCGATGGCGTTTTTGCACAGGTGAAACCCGCGCCACAAAAGGCCGCACCAACGACGTCGAAGGAAGAAGAAATTAAGAAAAAACTGAGGCAAGCCGCCATTCCGGAGGACGAGTACGGTAGAGGAACCTCTCGCGGCAGTGTTGAAGGGTTCTTGGGAGCCACTCGGAATCTAGATTTTAAACGCGCGGCAGAATACCTGGATCTCCGAAAGTTGCCCGCTTCAAGGAGGAAGAGCCAGGGACCCACACTGGCACGTGAGCTCAAGGTCGTCCTAGACAACGCCCTTTTAATTGATCTCGATCTCTTAAGTACCGACCCGAAGGGGCATCTAGACGACTCTCTTCCATCGTACCGTGATTGGGTAGGCCGCATCGAAACCAAAAAAAGGCCTGTTAATGTCTTTCTACAGCGAGTTCCTCGCAAGGATGGAACCCTAATCTGGAAATTCGCTTCGGTTACGGTGGCAAGAATTCCTGAACTGTATGAGGAATTCGGATACGGCTGGTTCGGTGATGTCCTGCCCACGGTATTTTTTGACCTTGAGGTATTTGGCCTCCAGGCATGGTGGTGGGCTGCGATACTGGTATTAGCAGTTCTGGCCTATCTTGCCGCGATGATTATCACGAAGGTCCTTATCGTATCGCTTCGTTACCTCAAGACGCCGTTGATCGTACACCTCGAAGCCATAATCACAGGTCCGGTCTTCCTCCTGATCTTCGCCCTTCTCTGGAGGGGTTGGGTCGACCTGCTCGGGCCGTCCGTCGCCCTCCAACAAATGATGCGTGGCGGGATCCTGCCGATTGTCGCCCTCGGTTGGACCGCCATGCGCCTGTTCGATCTCTTCCTCGATCGTCTCGGCGAGCGGCTGCGGCGAACCGGGCAGGCTGCCGCTACGGTATTGCTAGGGCCCATCAGCAACCTCTTCATGGTTGTTGTCATCCTTGTGGGCGTTATCCTGTGGTTGGATAACATCGAGTACAACGTAACGGCTCTTTTAGCAGGCGTCGGCGTGGGCGGTATAGCCGTAGCCCTGGCGGCACAGAAGTCCGTGGAAAACTTGATTGGAGCCATCACCCTTTACACGTCACAGCCTGTGCGCGTGGGAGACTTCTGCCGGTTTGGCGATACTCTGGGGACGGTGGAAGAGATCGGGCTTCGCTCCACACGATTGCGCACGCTGGAGAATACCCTGGTGAGCGTCCCTAACGCGGAGTTCTCGAATCTTCCTCTGAACAATTATTCAAAGCGTCAGAAGATCTGGTACCACCCGCGGATCTCGCTCCGCTACGAAACCACCCCGGACCAGATTCGTTATATCCTTGTGGAAGTCCGCAAGCTTCTGTACTCGCACCCCAAGGTCCTTCCCGACCCGGCCAGAATACGCTTTGTGGGTTTCGGGGCATATTCCGTTGACCTCGATATTTTCGCCTACATCGCCGAGACTGATTACGGAAAATATCTGGAAGTTTCGGAGGACTTGAACCTACGGATCATGGATATTGTGCGCGATGCCGGTTCCAGATTTGCTGTCCCCGCGCAGACCACGTATCTCGAGAGGGGAAAAGGGCTTGACGACGAGTTGATCCGAGACGCTGAATCTAAAGTCAAGGAGTGGAGAGAGCAGAAGGCCCTCTACCTCCCGGAGTTTCCACCTGAGAAGATTGGCGAGCTCCGGGGTTCGTTGGATTACCCGCCCTCCGGTTCTCCCTCGTCGAATAGATGATCAAGGAGGGACAGCGAGATCAGTACTGAGTATCAAGTGCTGAGGAC
>JAUXIP010000400.1 GCA_030620935.1 Deltaproteobacteria bacterium
AAGGGTTTGCGGGTCTACGAAGTTCCTATCTCCTATTATGGGAGAACTTACAAGGAAGGGAAAAAAATCACCTGGAAGGATGGCATCGCCGCCTTCTATTTTCTTCTCCGATTTCGCTTAAAGGACTAATTTTTCTCCGCCGAGCCTGCCCTGTTCGCCCAGCCGTTGCCGGCCATCGATCTGAAAAATGGCATCCCTTTAAAGTCGTTATAGCCCATTTCGCCTTCCCCAAGGTACAGGGTTAAAGCGCCTTAGGGGCGCTTGAGAGACTTTAAAAACTCCCCTTGCGGGAGGGTGTTGAGGATGTCTTTCTTTTGTGCCCAACCCCTCCTCGCCTGGGCCACTCCAAATTCCAAGAAGCGCACGTGATTGACGCTGTGGGCATCGGAGTCGATCACCAGCTTTACACCCGCCTCTACTGCCTTGCGGACATGCTCATCCTTTAAGTCCAATCTATCCGGATAGGCGTCTACCTCCAACACCGTCCCCGTCTCTTTCGCTGTTTTGATGATCTCATCCATATCCACATCATAGGGCTCCCTTTTTTGAATTACCCGACCCGTCGGATGAAAGAGGATATCGGCGTGGGGATTGTGCATCGCCCGCTTGATTCTCTCGGTCATTTCCCTTCGGGATAGATTGAAGTGGGAATGGACGGCTATCCCGACAACATCGAGCTCGGCCAGGACTTCATCCTTGATATCCAGCGTACCGTCTTTGTTGATATTGACCTCAGCCCCTTTGAGAACGCTGATCCCCTTAAGAGACCGGTTGATCTTCTCTATCGTAGCCATCTGCCTGAGCAGTTTTTTTTCATCCGACCCCCCCGTCATGGCCAGGCCTTTTGTATGATCGGTAATGGCAATGTACTCCAGACCCAATCGCCGTGCCTCTTCTGCCATCTCCTCGATTGAGTTGGCCCCGTCAGTCCATGTTGTCTGGATTTGAAGATCGCCACGCAGGTCATGGGTGCCCACAAGGTCCGGGACCTTGCCCTTTTTCGCGGCATCGATCTCGCCCTGATCCTCCCGAATCTCGGGAGGGATGAATGAGAGACCCAACGCCTTGTAGATCTCTTCCTCGGTTTTACCGGCGATTCGTTTGCCGCCGCGGAATAGGCCGTACTCGTTTAGCTTGAGTCCTTTCTCTTGTGCGATCCGTCTCAAGGCGACGTTGTGGTCCTTGCTCCCCGTAAAATAATTGAGCGCTGCTCCAAAGCTCTCATCCGGCACTACGCGAAGATCTACGTCGAGACCGTTTTTGAGCTTGATCATTGTCTTGGTTTTGCCTTTGCCGAGAACGTGTGCCACCTCAGGCATGGAAACGAAAAAGTCCATGACCTTCTCTGGCTTACGAGAGGTCGCCAATATATCGGCATCCCCCACGGTCTCCTTGCGCCGCCTAATGGACCCGGCTACCTCTACTTCATCAACATAGGCCAACTCGCTGAGGCGTCCCCGGATCTCCAAGATCAGAGGGAGCGCAGCTCCGAGGGTGAACCGTCCCCTGCCCTGTTTGAGAAATTCAATCCCGCGGAGAATCTTCTGCTCCATCTTCTCGCCAAAGTGAGGCAGGCCCCGAATCCTTCCATTATGGGCGACCCGTTCCAGATCGGAGACATCCTTGACATCCAACTCGTCGTAGAGAAGCTTGACCACTTTGGGTCCAACCCCCTCGATTGCAGTCAGGGAACTAACGTCGACCGGCATTTCCCTCTTGAGCTCCTCATAATAGTTGAGCCTGCCGGTTTTGATGATCTCCTCGATCTTTTCCGCAATGGCCTCCCCCACTCCCGGGATCTCCCGCAGGGCCTTTATCCCCCCGCGCTTGTATATCTCCGACAACGGTTCCTCCAAGGCCTCCAAAGTAAAAGCTACCTTTTCGTATGCGCGCGGCTTAAACTGAACCCCCTGCATCTCCAGATAGAGGGAAATCTCGCGAAACAGCTGGGCGAACTCGATATTGCGCATGGACACTTATCCCGTCTTGGCAAGAACTATAACTCTTCTAGTCGGCAAACATCAAATATTAACTGTTGAAAACTGGACGTGGCCTATGACCAAATTTTCGCGTGACGAATTGGAATGCGGAGAGCCGAGTTACGATAGTGAATCGAGGAAGGATGAGGGAAGTGGATAAATGAAGCGGAAAAAAATATAATTGGGCAGGGAAATGATCACGGACAAGAAAGGCGATGGGGCGACTGCCGGCATCGAACAGTGGGCCAATCGAATCGCTCGGTCAACGGGCCAGGGGATTAAGGTTTCAGGCTCCTACCATGATGCGGACTCGAACACATATGTTCTGCGACTGGAAAGGGGAAGGCGGGTTCTGCTGTTTCGCCTCTCCGAGGCGCAGGTCCACACGCCCCAGCGTGAAACCGAATGTGAAAAGACATTGAAACAAAAGATCAAGTCCCTGTGACCTAGTTGCGATGCTTCCAATTAGACAGAGGAAAACGGGGTGATGGGCCAAACCTATTGCCAAACAGGTGCGAATAATCTAGAAAGCAAGTCGGTGTAAGGAGGAATCGATGCACGGTTACAGTGGACGCATGCTCAACGTGGACCTCAGCAGCGGTCAGGCCACTATCGAAACTTTTGACGAGTCCTTCGCCAGAGACTATCTGGGGGGAAACGGTTTTGCCATCCGATTGCTTTACGAGCGTCTGGCGCCGGGCATTGATCCGCTCGGGCCGGAGAATATGATCGTCTTTGCCGTCGGCCCGCTCACTGACACCCTGGTTCCAGGAGCGACGCGGTGCTGTGCCGGCACAAAATCACCCCTCACGGGCTTGTTTTTCGATAGCACATTCGGTGGCATGTTCGCCGTAACTCAGAAACGCGCAGGA
>JAUXIP010000175.1 GCA_030620935.1 Deltaproteobacteria bacterium
CCTGATCCATGAGCTAAAAGCCCATCTCTTCCTGAAGGAAATCGTTGTGACCAAGGAGAATCACCGGCACCTGGCTCCCTTCTTCCAGGACGTTTCGCTCTTCATGGGCCACGATCAGCCCCTGAGCCAACGATAGAGAACTCAACACGCCGGAGCTTTGCGTGCCGGTGCTGGAAGCAAAGCTGCGACCGTTTTCACAGCGAAGCCGGCACCGGATGAACTCTTTCAATCCCGGACTTTTGTGGATTTCATGCTCTAGGGTGGCTTGGATCACGGGGAAAAAAAGCTTTCGGTGTCCCATCATCTTGAGCAGCGCGGGATGGGCATAGAGAATAAAAGAGACCATGGAGGAAACAGGATTTCCCGGCAGGCCGAAGACCGGCTTTTTGCCGATGCGGCCGAATGCCATAGGGTGGCCGGGCTTTTGCGCCACTTTCCAAAATTGCATCCTGACTCCCGCGTCTTTCAGCGCTTCTTTGACCAGATCATAATCGCCGACCGAAACTCCACCGGAGGTGATTACGGCATCGTAGCGCAGGGCCTTGCGAAACGCCGCCGCCAACTGCTTTCTCTTGTCCCGTACGATGCCGAGACGCTGCGGTATGGCACCCGTTTCCTGAACTGCGGCGGTGAGAGTGTAGCTGTTGCTGTTAACGATCTTTCCGGGCTCGGGACGATCCTCCACTTCCAGCAATTCATCTCCCGTAGAGATCAACGCCACGGTAGGCCTCCGATAAACCCGCACCCGGCTTTTTCCCACAGAGGCCATGAGCCCGATATCCGCGGGAGTAAGGAGCTTTCCTTTTTCAAGGATAACCTGACCTTTGCGGATATCTTCTCCTGCCTCTCGGACATGGCTCCCGGATGGATCTGTTTTCGAGATCCGCACAGCCTCGCCGGAAGAAGTCGTATATTCGACCCGTACGATGGTATCGGCACCGCGAGGGATGGGAGCCCCGGTCATAATCTTAACAGCCGTTCCTTCTCTCACGCGGTGCTTGGACACATAGCCTGCCGGCACCTCGTCCAGAATCATGAGCGTCACAGGGTTGTCAGGCGACACGCGGGCTACGTCTTGCCAACGAACCGCAAAACCATCCATCGCCGAATTGGCAAAGGGCGGGACCATGCGAGCGGCGCGAACGTTCTCGAATAGAACTCTCCCGTTGGCCTCCAGCAGAGGAACTTCCTCCCCAGGCAAAGGCGAGATCTGACTGAGTATGAGATCTACTGCTTCTCCGACCGTGATCACGCTTTGATCATCGCTCGATCATTGGCAACAATCAAGTCTTCTTACAGCCACGAAAGGGATCCAAAATACTACGCGGTTTTCCAACCTTTGCGGCGTCTGATAACATGAAGCCGTTCAGATGAGATTATTCCTTACCGGCATTCCCGGCATCGGCAAGACCACGATCATCCGATCTACTCTGGAAAGCCTCGAAAAAATTCAATGTGCGGGGTTCTATACCGAGGAGAGGCGACATCAGGGGCGAAGAATTGCTTTCAAGATCATCACTCTCGATGGCGAAGAGGGAACGCTTGCTTCCATAGAAAGAGACGAAGGAAAAAGACCAACCGTGGGTAGATATACCGTACATGTGGACGAGTTTGAGAAGCTGGTTCTTCCCCTTATCGATCCGGAAACAACCTCTTCGGATCTTTACGTCATCGACGAGATCGGAAAGATGGAACTCTTCTCACAAAAGTTTCGAGCTAGAATCATTGATCTCCTCGCGCAGCAGTCGAACCTGCTAGCCACAATCGCCAAAAGGGGGAAGGGTTTCGTAGAGCAGATCAAAGGGAGAAACGATATCGAGCTCATCGAAGTCACGAGAGAAAACCGAGATCAACTGCCCCAGCAAATAGCTCAGAAGATACTCCGGGAGACTCTTGCTTGTTAGACAAAAAGGCCCATCTGCCGTCAGAGAGACTCACAGGCCAGCGGTTATGATAGTCGTGTTCGACCGCCTCGATACAACCTAAAACGTCGACTAGCCTCCCCTCAAAAACTCCGTCGCCCTTCCTCAGCTTTTGCGAAGAATTAGAAAATGGGTCGAAGGACTTGTCTCCCGAGTGGCTGTCTTCCGGAGAGATTCGTGCGTAAACCTGCAACACTTAAAAACCCTGGCTGTCGAGAAGAGGCGCGAAAAAATGTCTTGCGCTTTTAGGGGAAGGAGAATATTATCGGCTGCCTGGTGGTTCTATGAAATATATAGTGCTGCGGGTATTTCGTGCCGGAGGCTGTGTAGGACGTAGAGTATTGGAGGAGGCATACGGTGAAAGCATATAGCCCACACAAATTCTTCCTGATCAGCCATGTCTTAGTCGTTTTTTTATTTATTGGCGTCTCTGGGGCCTCGGGCGAGTCGGATCATACCGCAAAGCTGATCGAAGGAGCCAAAAAAGAAGGGAGACTGGCTTGGTATACCTCCATGAGCGTAGCAGACTCTCGGCCCCTGCTGAATGCCTTTGAAAGGAAGTACCCCTTTGTCAAATCGGAAGTTTTCCAAGCCAGTGGTGACAGAATTGTAAACCGGATTCTGACCGAAAACCGGGCGGGAAGACAACATTTTGACGTAGTGGCCACAGGTGAGATAAAGGTGCATACGCTCGTTCGTCACAAGCTGATTGCGCCCTATGTCTCTCCGCAAGCTAAGGCTTACGGAGACCAATTTAAAGACCCAGCGGGCTACTGGACAGGCGTTTACAACGTTTACTATGTGATTGGATACAACACCCAGCAGATATCCCACACTGAAGCTCCAAAGGTTTGGGAGGACCTTCTTGATCCGAAGTGGAAGGATAAGATCGCCATCGATCGGGATGAAACCACTTGGTACGCTACGCAAATCGCCGCCTGGGGAAAGGAAAGAACACAAAAATACATGAAGGCCTTGGCAACGCAGGGTATTCGGTGGCACAGAGGTCACACCTTAATCGCCCAATTAATGGCTGCGGGAGAATTCCCTTTGGGCATCGTCTTTGCTCATCGTATCGAGGATTTAAAAAAGAAGGGGGCGCCCCTAGAATGGGTAGACACGCTTAATCCGATCGTTGCCGTAGTTGTCGGCATGGGCCTCAATGCTAAGCCGAATAATCCGAATACGGCTAAGCTCTTCATGGACTTTGTGCTCTCCAAGAAGGGCCAGACAATGATCCGCTCTTTTAACCGCATCCCTGCCCGATCCGACGTCGAGCCCCTCTCACCCAAGATGGATCAAACAAAGATCAAACTTAAAGTGCTTCCCCTGCACATGGCAACGCGTCATAACCAGTATGTGAAGGAATTCAGCCAAATTTTCGGCCAATACCAATAGAAGAGTGGCCGCAATCGTCAGAGACCCTCTCTACGAGAAATTTATCTCGTGTTCGCCCAGGAACTCCTGCGCTAGTCCTTATAACGCTTCAAAAAAGCAATAAACGTTTGGACAAAAGGAGAGGTCTGTCGCTTTTTATGAACTGCAATATACATGATCCTTTTTAACTTAAATTCCGGCACCTTCAGCACCTTGATTCGTCCCGCCTCAACATCCGCCATAACACGGTGCCGAGTAGTAAAACCGACGCCGAGGCCGTTTGCCACCGCATTCTTGGTACCCTCTCGAATACCCAACTGAAGATTGACTTCTAGTACGGGACTAAAGGGCAATCCCCTCTCAGCGAAAACCCGCTCGATCATGGCACGGATAAAACTACCCTTCTCGGCGACAATCAACGGTTCGTTGGCAATCAATTTCAACGGCACGGACCGTTTCCTAGTCAACGGATGATTCGGTGGGGCGATAATAGCTATGTCCCTCTCTTGATAAAACTCACTGAGTAGAAAAGAAGATTGCGGAACTCGAGATAGGATGCCTAAGTCGAGTTCTCCCTCTAGGAGTTTTTTCTCTAAGATGAGACTTCTTTGCGTTGTTAGAGAAACATTGATCCCAGGATAGTTCCCTTTAAACCTTTGAATAGCTATGGGAAGAAAGGAAGCCGAAGCTAGGAATGAGCCGCCAACTGAGAGTTTCCCCCTTTTCAGCCCCTTGATCTCATCCATTGCCCCTTTTATTCCATTCACCTCTGTTAGAACCCTTTCCACCCGATGAAGAAGCTCCTCACCGGCCCTCGTCAGGTGAGTCTTGCGTCCCAGTCGCTCAAACAGCTTAACATCCAACTCCTCCTGCAAACTCTGTATCATCAGCGTGACAGAAGGCTGGCGAACACGCAGGACTTCGGCCGCCTTGACGAAGCTCCCGAGCTTGGCGACTTTTGCAAACACCTCGATTTGGTGAAGGGTCATAGAGTGGCTGCCTTACGTTTTGCGGAGAAAACCATAACAGCAATGCCTTCGGGACGCCAGCTAAGTTTTATCGGGGACAACTTATCGCAGAAACCGGGGAATTCCTAATCACCTCCCTTTGTTACTAAAGGCTAGGAAGAGGGAAGTCGCCACGACGGATTCATGGCAATCAGGCATGGGTGGAATCCGCTATCTCCGCGATGCGCCTAGCAGTGGTGATAAAACCTGTGTGAGCCACCATCCGGTGTTCCGGCCTCATGCTCAACCCTTTGACGTGCCAGAAGCGCATCAGAGTCTCCATGGTCTCGATGCAGGTGAAGCCGCCATGTTGTCTCAACGAATCGACCAAGCTTTTCACCTGGAGGACCGTCGGCAAGTAGCTGAGGAGAATTCCCCCTGGTCGCAGAGCCTCCCAAACTTTGCCGGTAAGCTGCCAGGGCTCCGGTAGATCCAAAAGAATTCGATCCACATCTGTTTCCGCCAATTGCAAAGTGACGTCTTCGGTTTTGAGGGTCCAATTGGCGGCTGGTCCATAATAATGAGCGATGTTGCTTCGCGCCATCTGAGCAAAATCCTCCCGTATCTCATAGGAGACGACCCGGCCTTCGGGACCGACGGCTCGCAGGAGCGCCATGGTCAACGCCCCCGGTCCGGTCCCCGCTTCGACCACCTTGGCGCCGGGAAAGACATCCGCCCAGATCAGAATCGGCCCTATATCTTTAGGATAAATGACCTGGGCCTGACGCGGGAGGTTGGGAATCAGTTGGGCCAGGGTAGGACGAAGGACGAAAAAAGGCTCGTTCAGTGAGGAGCGCACGACACTCGCTTCCGGCTGACCGATGATTTCTTCGGCGACGATCTTCCCTCCGCGGATAGAGATCTTTTTACCCGCCTCCAATCTCCGCAGGCAAACCCTCTCTTTCCTGTCCAAAAAGATCACTGCCTCTCCTTCGCGCAATGGCCCCTTAAAATTCATTTCGTCCAGCCTTTCTTTCTGCGAGAGATGACTTAATAGCCGCCGGCATGGGGGTGTCTCGAAGGGCCGATGCGTGGGACGATGAGAACCAAGTGTATCTCAAAGATACTCCCATCACCCATTCGAGCGTACGACAG
>JAUXIP010000033.1 GCA_030620935.1 Deltaproteobacteria bacterium
CGATGCCGTCAAAACCACCGAGGCCCAGTTTCTCCCCGAGCAGGCCACGCGCCTCAAGCTCACTCCGAATATCCGCTGCGAATTGTTTAGCCTCGTCCCGGCAGGCTTCGAGCCCCGGCGCTCCTGTAAGCCATGCCCGTGCCGGCCGCCATTGTTTGATCCACGGGGCCTGGTCGGGCATTTGATGGTAGTAGCCATTGTGCTCATACATGACGGGCTCGTGTTCGGCAAAAAACAAAACATAGCGAACCATCGGGTAGTTAAATCCTCTAAGACCTGTCAGATAACGGATGTTGTGCGTGTTGGCTTCCAGTAAAACCGGGATGCCGTTTTTGCGCATGATCTTCTTTGCGCGTTCCATGCGCTGTTGTCTCATGCGATCCGGGTTCAAACGTTCCTGCCAATCCGCCGTGGCAGGACCAAAGGTAAGCTTCGATGCATACTTGATCATAAATGACTCCTTATTCGCACTTGGGAAGGTGACTTTAGCGTGATTTGAATCCCCGTTTCAATAGTACGTCAGCGAGTTACTTGATTCTTCCCACCTCTTGGCCTCATAAATAGTAGACCGATAAGAACTGACAGTTAGACACCCTCTCTCGGTTGCTGTATACTTGAAAAACTTTCTGAAAGTTATTTAAGGAGCAAAAAGACAATGGCTAAGCAGGAGCGATTCGTTACTGATACAAAGGGCAAGAAGACTGGCATCATCCTCCCGCTTAAACGATATCAAAAATTGATGGAAGATTTGCACGACCTTGCCGTTGTTGCTGAACGAAAAACCGAGAAGACAATTTCCCTGGATGAAATGAAACGCAGATTGAAAAAGGATGGCGTCCTATAACATTGTATTTAAGCCATCCGTCGGAAAAGACCTGCGTTCCTTACCTAAGCCAATGGTCCCGCGGATCATGAAGCAAATAGAAACCCTGCGAGTAAATCCCTTCCCTCCTCGCTACGGCAAGTTGGCAGGTGCCGAGCGGTTATACCGAATTCGCGTGGGTGACTATCGCGTTGTCTACGGTGTAGACACGGAGGCCAAACAAGTCACTATTCATAACGTACGCCACCGCCGAGAGGTTTACCGGGCTCTGTAAGCCAGGAGACCTGGCAGATACTGTGCAAGATCTGCAGGTTTGGGGTGAACGCTCCTGCCAATCCGCTTAATCTGACTTTGCGGGCAAGTCTTTTCGCCGGTTGTAGAACCAAATTAGGCGTTTTATTTCGACCTGTACTGCCTTGAATTCTCTAATTGCGTCGTACATGCCCACAGCGCCACTCTCGTAGCCTTGACAACCAACCTACCCTTCTCATATCTCTGCTTTGAGACCGCTCTAAAGATAAAAATTCATGGCAATTCGGGAACAATTTATTATCGGCGTAGACACCGGCGGGACGTTCACCGATGTTGTTGTCTTGAACAAAGGCGGCGAGATCTGGACTGCAAAGACCGCAACCACACCGGACGATTTCTCGCGCGGCGTTATGGATGCGCTGGCGGAAGCAGCGAAAACAGTCGGCATAGATAGAAAAGATCTCCTTGGCCGCACTTCTCTTTTCAAACACGGCAGTACCGTAGCGACCAACGCACTCATCACGCACAGTGGAGTCAAGGTTGGTTTCATTACCACGAAGGGTTTTGAGGATACCACCGAAATCATGCGTGCGATCGGCCGCGTGGACGGCCTTTCGGAAGAGGAAATTCGCCATGCCACTTGGGTGACCAAACCGGAGCCGTTCGTGCCGCGAGAAAGGGTCATCGGAGTCCGGGAGCGGATGGACTACCAGGGACAAGAGATCATTCCCCTCCATCGAGCCGACGTGATGGAAGCGATCCAGCGCCTGATAAAAGAGGAAAGAGTCGAAGCGATCGCCGTGAGCCTTATGCACGCTTGGATCAACCCGACGCACGAAGAAGAAATTCGGAGCCTGGTCCCAGAGGTTGACTCTTCACGAAAGATCTACTGGTCCTTCGGGAGCTCCCTGTCGCAAGTCGCAGGGGAATACGCGCGCGCCAACACGGCCATCATCAATAGCTACCTGGGGCCGACCGTGGAGCGATATCTAAAAGGTCTAGAGAATAAGCTTCGCACGGGAGGCTTGAAGGGCCCGCTCCTCATTATGCAAGGAAACGGCGGTGTCGCCCATCGGGAACATGTAAGCGCCATTGCCAACCTTCAGTCGGGCCCTGCGGGCGGTATGATCGCCTCAGCTCACATCGCCGGTCTCTTGAAACATAAAAACGTTATCACCACGGATATGGGAGGGACCAGCTTCGACGTCGGTCTCATCACAGGAGGGCACTGGAGGTATGCCCAGGAGCCGATCGTCGAGCGCTTCCGCATGCTCCAGCCGATTATAGACATCGAGTCGATCGGTGCGGGGGGCGGCACCATCGCCCACGTAGATCCGGACACGGGAAGACTTCTGCTAGGGTCTAGAAGCGCAGGTGCAAGTCCCGGTACGGTCTGCTACGACGGTGGAGGAGAAGAGGTTACTGTAACCGACGCAGACCTGGCTCTCGGCATCCTTGACCCGGATTATTTTCTCGGCGGCAGAAAATCGCTGAACAAGGAAAAGGCGCTCAAAACCATCGGAGCGAAGATCGCTCGTCCTTTGAAGCTCAAAGTCGTCGAGGCCGCAGCAGGCATCTATGACATCGTCAACGCCAAGATGTCGGACTTGATCCGGAGTCAGGTAGTGCGCACCGGCTACCTTCCGGAGGAGTTCGTCCTCTACGCCTTCGGCGGAGCGGGTCCGGTTCATGCCGCCGGTTTCGCTGCCGAGCTGGGAATCAAAAAAGTTTACATCTTTTCTACCTCGCCTGTCTTTTCGGCTTTCGGCGGCGCAGCGGCGGACGTCATCCACACCCGAGTGATGAGTTGTCAGTATATCCTTCCGGCGGACCCAACAGTGATCCATCAGCGGCTCGATGCGATTGAGAGCGAGATGAAAGATGCGATGATCGAAGAGGGATTTCGGCCGAGTCAGGTAGCATTCCGCCGTTTCTTTACTATGCGTTACCGTCGGCAGACTGCGGGCGTCGAAATGCCCATCGCCTGGAATCGCCTCTCTCCGAAGAGACTAGCGGAAATACAAAGCGCCTTCGAAAAGAAGTACGAGGAACTTTATGGTGTCGGAGCTGGATACACAAAGGCCGGCATAGAGATCAGCGAGATACGTGTCGATGCCGTCGGCAAAGTCACCAAACCTCGCTTGAGCGCAAAGGGAAAGAAAAAAACCGATCTCATAGCCGCAAGAAAAGGTAAACGGCGGATTTTCTATAGCCGCCCCGTGCGGAAGTTTGTCGACACCCCGGTCTACGAATATGAGCGTCTCGGGGTCGGCGCTGTAGTTAGAGGCCCCGCCGTCATCGAGCTTCCATTTACGACGACACTCATCCCGCCGGCCCATCGAGTCACTGTGGATCCGTATCTAAATCTGGTGATGGAAATTACGTAATGAAAAAGAAAACCCGACCCTTGCGATCAATCGACCCGATTCGCTACGAAATGTACCTCCATCGCCTTTGGGCGATCGGTGAAGAGGGACGTATGACACTGCAGCGGGTCACCGCCTCCCCGATCGTCTCGCAGGGCGGCGAATGCATGAGTTCCTTCTACGACGAAAAGGGGAATATGGTTTTGGCCTGCTCCGGCCATCTGAGATTCGCCGCCGCCACATCCGACGCCATCAAAGTACTAATCGACTGGTTCGGCAAATCCCCGGGTTTCTTCGACGGCGACCAGATTTTTTTCAACGACCCCTACATCGCAGGTTCTCATACCTACGACATGATGGTCATCAAGCCGATTTTTCACGCCGGTAAGCTGATCGCCTGGACGGCGACAAGCACGCACACGGCGGACACAGGAGGTGTCCTAAGGGGAGGAGCGTATGAAATCTTTCATGAAGGGATATGCATCCCGGTGCTCAAGGTCGTCGAACGGGGAGAATTTCGAGAGGACGTCTTCACAACGCTGACCGGTCAATGTCGTGACCCGCAGTATGTAGGACTGGATCTGAAAGCGATGATTGCGGGCAACAACGTCTGTGCACGAAGGTATTTGGGACTGGTGGAAAAATTCGGGCTCGACTTTGTACAGGCAGCCGGCCGGAAAATGATCGAAGACTCCGAACAAAAGGCTCGTGCTAAACTGAAGTCGATGCCTAACGGTACCTGGGTGGCGCGGCAGTACGTAACGACGCTCGACCGCAAGACAAGAAAATCCGTTCCGCAGCAGCTTTTCTGCACGATGACGAAAAAAGGCCAAGATCTCACCTTTAACTTTTCTGGTACGAGCCCCCAGACCGATACGGACCACAACTCCACGCTCCCGAGCACGGTAGCGCATATCGCGTTGGCGCTGACGAACGCCTTGTTTTGGGATGTACCCTGGAGCGACGGGAAAATGAGGCCGATCAAAATCCAGGTCCCCCAAGGATCGATTCTCAACTGCCGCTACCCGGCGGCTTGCGGTGCAGGACCACGCATCGGCAATGTACTGGTCTCGACGGTTTGCGAATGCGTATCCAAGATGGTCTATGCCGCCGGCCGGCTCAACGACGTCAATGCCTCCACTTCCGGGAACCTCGAATTCGTGGGCGGTCCCGGCTACTTTTACGGTGGCCACACCCGAGAAGGGATCCGCGTGGCGCAGGGACTGTACGATATTCATGGCTCCGGCATGGGTGCCACACCAACGCGCGACGGCGTGAATACCGGCGGTCACATGAATATTCCCTCTGCTGGGATCAGCGATGTCGAGCGGATCGAGATGCAGTATCCCTTTTTATACTTCACCCGGGCGCACAATCCCGACGGGAGCGGCTTCGGTAAACATCGAGGTGGCCTTGGGAGCTACCGGATGTATATGATCTACGGCTCGCAGGACTGCACCGTGGACTATAAACCTTACGGTGGCGTAGCCCAGGGAGGCTTTGGTCTCTGCGGTGGCTTTCCCCAGGGGAGAGGGGCTTTTCGCGCACGTATCGATTCCGATCCCACGGTCCTCGAACGAGTCAGAAAAGGGGAGCTTCCCGACCGCCGATCGCTGCGCGAAGGCGCATGGGGCAAAATCTACCATCCAGAAGGCGTGCCGGAGAGAATCCCTCTTCCGGAGGGAAGCATCCTTATCGACTACGTCGCCGGAGGAGGTGGCTTCGGCGATCCGTTGGAGCGAGATGCTGAGACGGTCCGGCGAGACTTAGGCCGAGGCTGGCTTACGCGGGAGAGCGCGGAACAGACCTACGGCATCATCTTGGATCAAACTGGACAAGGAGTAGATCACCAAGCGACGAAAGAACGTCGAAAAGCGATTCGCGAAAGTCGTCTCAAAGAAGGCAAACCGGTCTCTGGGAAAACCAGTTCTCTCCAGGGTTCCGGCAAAAATTGGCGCACCCTCATTCGCTTTCACGCAGCTTTGGAGATCGCCGTCGACGGCGGAGAACGGGCGATCCGCTGCAGCGGCTGCGGCCACCCTTTTTGCCGGGCTGATGAAAATTACAAACTCTATGCGCTGAGACGGGTGGTCGATTTGAACGATTTCATGCCTTATCCCCTTCCGTCCGGTGAGCCTTTCGCCGGCGAGTATCACGAATACTATTGTCCGGGATGCGCTGCCCAACTCCAAGTCGACCTCTATTGTCCCATGCTTGGTGGCGACCCGATGCTATGGGATAGTAGGATCCTCCAGAGCTGAAAAATCATGAGCCTCAGAGGAAAAGCTGTTATTATCGGTATAGGAGAAACGCCGGTAGATCGACTCGGCCGGAAACCAGGCGAACCGCGCAAATCAACTGCCGAGTATCTTGCTTGGGCGGCCCGCCTCGCTCTCGAAGACGCGGGCCTGACAAAGAAGGATCTCGACAGGCAAGGACTGGCCGCCATCTACACGACCCATCACTCTCACCCCTTTTGGCCCGAGGAAGCGTCCAGCATCTTGGGGCTCACACCTGCTGTTCTTCTGGCCGGCGGGAACGGCGGGGCGAGCGCGGTCTCGTTGTTGGGACAGGCTGCCGCGATGATAAGCGCTGGTGTCGTGGATCTCGTTCTCTGCGTGGCCGCGGCAACGCCCTTCAGCGAGCCTCGTCGTACTAGGGTGGAACCGGCAGATACCCGGGATTTTGAAATGCCGTTCGGCGTGATGGGACCCAACAGCAAAATCTCGCTGGTCATGAGCCGTTACATGCACGAGTCCGGGATGACAACGGACCATTTCGGCAAGATCGCCGTTACCGCACGCACCCATGCAACACTGAACCCCAATGCTTATTTAAAAAAACCGCTGACTCTCGACGAATATAAAAATGCACGCCTCATCTCGGACCCGATTCGATTGTACGACTGCGTCTTGCCCGCGAACGGCGGCAAGGCCTACATCATGGCCTCGCCGGAGCGCGCCAAGACACTGCGCCGCCCGCCGGTTTATCTGCTCGGATGGGGCGAATGCCACAACTCGAGCGCTGGCCCTCGATTCTGCGCGAATCCGTTGATCACGGGAGTTCGGGAATCCGGCAAGGCCGCCTTTGAGATGGCCGGACTTTCTCATGCGAATATCGATTTTCTCGGCCTCTACGACGACTATGTTCCGGTCATTATGCTCCAGATCGAAGATCTTGGCTTCTGCGGGAAAAACGACCGACAATTTTTCGAAAGGACCGACTTTACTTTCAAAGGAGATCTTCCCATCCAGACCGGCGGCGGGATGATCAATTGCGGCCAACCCTCTACTACGGGCGGCATGCTCCATGTCATCGAGGTGGTCCGTCAACTGAGAGACGAAGGCGGCGGCCGGCAGGTCGTCGACGCCGCAGTCGGACTCGTAACCGGTCTGGGAGCTGTCAACTACGGCAAAAACTTCGGCTGCACAGCCGTTGGTATCCTTGGAAAAGAGGTTTGACGTGGCGGAGCCGTTGAGAGAAATAAAAAAGCCCCTTCCCGAGATCACACCCATCACCAAGCCTTTCTGGGATGCCACTACCAAAGGGAAGTTGGTTATGCAACGCTGCAGCGACTGCCAATCCTGGGTCTGGTGCCCGCGTCCTGCCTGCGTCGAGTGCGGCGGTGATCATCTCGACTGGACTCCGCTGAGTGGCCGGGGCCACGTTTTTGCATTCACCGTGATCCGCGAGGTGGCCGGTCGTGCTTTGGGAGGATTTGAAAAAGATATTCCCTACGTCACCGCCTGGATCGATCTGGACGAAGGCCCTCGGCTCTGTAGTAACGTTATAGGATGCCCCATCGAAAAAGTTCGAATCGGCATGGAAGTCGAAGTAGTCTTCCAAAAAGTCAGCCTGGGAATTTCCCTTCCCAAGTTCAAACCCCGATCGAGTTTCTAGCCGATTGTAGAAAAGCGAGACCGCATGCATTTCCCTTTTTTTTACGGATACGTGATTCTCGCACTCTGTTTTTTAAATCTCCTTTTTATGCGCGGCATCACCGGAGCTTTCGGCGTTTTTTACGTAGCGTTGCTGGAAGACTACGGCTGGTCGCACGGAAGCGGCACCACCATGGCCACTCTGATTACTTAGCTTTATGACACAACCCGAACCAACAAGACCCACAGGCTATTTTTCCTCCCTTCGCTACCGCAACTTCCGTCTCTTCTGGATCGCGCGATTGATTTCCCACCTCGGCACCTCGATCCAAAACGTCGTCATGGCCTGGACTCTATACGAAATCACGGGATCGGCCTTTCAGTTAGGCTTGAACGGTCTCTTTCGAGCGGTGCCGACGATCTTATTTGGACTTTTTGCCGGGACGGTCGCAGACCGTTTTGAGCGACGACGTCTTGTCTTTATCTCAGACTCTATTCTTATTGGTATGCCGCTTACCCTAGGTATCCTGGCCCAGACGGGACAACTAGAAGCCTGGCACATCTATCTCATTACCTTTTTAAGCGCGGTCGTGGACAGCATAGGCGCGCCGGCACGCCAGGCCCTGTACCCCAATTTGGTCCCGATCAACTTCTTGCCCAACGCCATCGCCCTCAACTCCATCCTTCGACGAGCCAGCATTCTCATCGGCCCCGCCCTTGCCGGAGTCCTCATCGCCTCAACAGGGATTCCCGGCGCTTTTTACGCCAACAGTCTGAGCTACCTAGGGGCCGCGGTTTTAGTCCTCATGATGACCGGAGTCCCTTCTCATGGAGGAGAACAAGGAGAGAGATTTCTCAAAAGCCTGGTGGACGGCCTGCGCTATATCCGATCAGAGCCGCTTCTCCTGAGCGTCATTTTCATAGAAGCCTTTATCTCTCTTTTCGGCATCAACCAGGTATTCCTCACGATCTTTGCCAAAGACATTCTCGATGTGGGGGCCGGCGGGCTCGGCCTCATGTTCGCCATTCGGGGAATGGGAGGAGTCTTGGGATCCATGAGCATCATCTATCTGGCTCAAGTCCGCCATCAGGGAAAAACTATTCTCGTCTCTTCCCTAGCTTTCGCCCTATTTTTTGCCGGTTTTGGATTTTCCCGTTTTTTTCCGCTCGCGCTACTTTTTCTTCTGCTTTCGGCTCTGGCGGACGCGATCTCCGGCATATCATGCACCATTCTGCTCCAGGCCAGGACTCAAGATCGAATGCGAGGCAGGGTCAACAGCGTCTTTCAGATGACGGGCAGAGGACTCACCCCCTTGGGACAGACACAAGCAGGAGCTTTGATTCCTCTCCTGAGTGCAAGCGGGACGGTATTGTTAGGAGCGCTGGCGATCTTAGGCGCGACCTTAAGCGTCAATGCCCTTTACCCTCAGCTCAGACGTTTTCACTTGCAGTCCCCAAAGGCGTGAAAACCGATCGCCTGAATTCTGCTCCTCAAAGTTTGATTTGACTCGCTGGCCAGCTTATGGTTGAAAAAAAGGTCTTAAAAGAATGACCTTAAAAGAGTTCGCTGCAAAGTTAAGGGCCTCCCGTGATATCGTTTTCTTCACCGGGGCGGGAATCAGCACGGAATCCGGCGTACCGGATTTCAGAAGTCCCGGCGGCATCTGGACCCGGTACCAACCGGTTTATTTCGATGAATTTCTTTCCAGCGAAGCGGCGCGCCTTCGCCACTGGAAAATGAAGAAGGAAACTCACGAGCTCTATAAAAACGTGAAGCCGAACATCGGCCACTACGCCATCAGTGATTTCGAGACAAGAGGTCAGTTACTCGGTCTTATCACGCAAAACATCGACGGCCTTCATAGTCTGGCGGGAGTCTCAGACGAAAAAATTGTCGAACTCCACGGCACGGATCGGCTTGTAAAGTGCCTGACCTGCGAGAAGAGATTCGAGCCTGAACCTATTTTTCGGGCCATCATCGGCAATTTCAATCCCCCGGCCTGCGACACGTGTGGTGGATTACTCAAAACGGCAACGATTTCCTTCGGCCAGCAGATGCCTGCGGAAGAAATGAGGCGGGCTCAGGCACTGTGCGACGTGGCGGAGGTTTTTATCGTAGTGGGCTCTTCCCTGCAAGTGCAGCCTGCTGCTTCGTTCCCCGTCGTCGCCAAGCAAAGCGGCGCTCTGCTAGCGATTATCAACCGCGACGAAACCCCTTTGGATCCACTGGCGGATATTATTCATCGTGGCGCAATCGGAAAATTCTTTGAAAAACTCAATCCTCTACTGTCCGACGCGTAAGAACAGCACCGCTACCTGAAATGAGATCTATCGTCATAGCAGTTATTACTGTCACATTGCTCTCAGGGTGCAACGGCGAGAAGCCGATTCCTACAAGTCGTCTTGTTCAACCAGCGGGACAGTTTTCGTTTATCACACCGGACGGTTGGTTCAGGACCAAACTGCCAGTGGTCGATTTCATTATCGTCTCGACAGAACCTGACTATGGTGCTGTACCGACCATCTTTGTGGACTTTGTGACGGAATCCACCAACCTCGGCAAAGTCACTGTCAAGCTGATCGACACAAACACCAACAATTATCGCAAGTACGAAGTCAAGCAACAAAGCGCTTTCGTGACTGAGTTCGGATTGAGCGGAATTAAGGTTAGCGCAGGGCGCGAAAACAATGATGCCTTGCCGCTTGCCCTATATCACTACCTGATTCAAGACGCCGATCGTGTCATCGTAATTACCTGCGCATCCTCTTACCCAGTGAGAAAAAAGTACGAGCCGATTTTTGATGCAGCGATGAAGTCGCTGAGATCAGAGGTGCAAACCAACTGAGGAACGTACTCGACTCCGGGTTAGTCAAATCAGGCACGACAAGTGCTGCCGTGACTTGAGCAGTTAGATTTCTCTTAAGAGTTCGGCTTGTTGATTTAAAGACGGCTGGGAGTCTCCCTGTCTGCTAGGGTCGCAACAAAATTTTGCGCGTTCCCGCCTTGGCTGCATGTGCGACAGCATCGGGTCCTTTGGTGAGTGGATAGACCTTCTCAATTAACGGAGTTACTGAAACACTTTTTTCTTTCAAAGCCTGTAGCGCATCCGGAAATGGTCCGCAGCGGGAGCCGATAACGGTGATCTCGTTGACCACCAAAGGGGCAAGCGAGACTTCATGATCGCCGGCAATCGTGCTTTTGAGAACCAACGATCCCCGAGGGCGGACGGCACTGATTGCGAGTCTGAGTCCAGAATCAGAACCCGTTGCCTCGACGACGATATCAAACAACCGCGGTTTCCAATCATCAAGAAGCAACGTGCGAACGCCGGTTTTTTTGACAAGCGCAAGTTTCTCTTTGTGCTTTCCCAATACGGTTACACGGGCACCCGTCAGCTTCAGCACTTGAGCACACAATGTTCCCAGCTTGCCGTCCCCCACGACTAGAATCTCATCGCCTGGATCGACCTGGACCTGCTCGAGGATTTCAAAGGCCGCCGCGAGGGGTTCGGTGAATACCGCCTCCTCATCCGATATCTCTTCCGGCACAACGTGAAGGTTTGACACTGGCACCGACATGAATTCAGCAAAAGCTCCGTCGGCACCGAGGATACCCATGACTTTTCGACTCGGGCAGTGGCCGCCGAGACCTCGACGGCAGTATTCACACCGGCCACACGCAAAATTAATCTCCCCTACGACACGCTTGCCGCAGAGCGCGTCCGGCCCTTCGCTTACCTCGCCGACGAACTCATGGCCGGGCACGCCCTGAAATCCCATGTAGCCTTTAAAGATCTGCAGATCGGTGGAGCAGATGCCGGCAAGATGGACACGTACTAGAGCTGACTGGTCGGTTGTCTTAGGTTTGGGGTAGGATGGATCTAATCTTAATTTCCTGCCGTCCCACTGCAACGCCTGCATAGAATTGCTTCCAATGAATCCTTCCGCTCACTCGAACAGCAGGCAAGGAAGACACAATCTGGTTTTGAAAAACCATGTTCCCAG
>JAUXIP010000404.1 GCA_030620935.1 Deltaproteobacteria bacterium
CAAGACAGCTAGCCCCTCGATCTCCACGATGGTGCCGGCTTCGTAAAGGGATTTGACCTCGACCAAGGTCATTGTCGGGAAATGCTTCCCCATGTGTTTCCGGTATGCTTGGCCGATCTCTTTCAGAGAGGCGAGGTAGAGTTCTTTGTCGGTGACGTAAAGATTGAGTTTGACGATATTCTCAGCTCCTCCGCCGGCTTCTTGAACCACTAGAAGAAGATTTTCCAAAGCCTTGTCGAATTGAAGAACGATATTGCCTTCCCCTACAAGACGCCCTTCTCCATCCCAGGCGACCTGCCCGCCCAGAAAAAGAAGGTTTGAAACACCCAAGGCCTTGATCCCATGATTGTACCCCTTAGGTTTTACCAGTCGTTCAGGATTGATCACAGCGGTTTCCATAACTTTGGTCCTCCGTCCTTTAGATTCATAGTGTCCGACAACTGAGTTATAAGGCCGCGGGAGTATGGCCTTGCAAAGTATAGCGGGTGACTTTCGCAGCCTGAAACACAGTCCGAGGAACCGAAGCCTTTCGAGATGACCCTGGCGCCCTCAAGCTCGATGATGCGCCGGTTGACGCGGCATTCTTGTTGGGGCGAGGGATAAGTCAGGACTTTTTTAACATGTACATCGGGGCACCGGAGAAGATAATCAATGTGCCAGTGGGTATTTTTATTCCCTTTCCTGAGATGGCGTGAGAGACGGCCCCTTAAGCCATTCATAGCACTGCCGGTATAAAGGTAGGTGCCCGCTGGGAAGCAAACTGGTCCCAACCTCCCCACCCGGATCCATCTCCTCTTTTTCAGATGGATGACGAGGTTGTAGCAGCCTCTCGCCTCGGGCGTTACCGAGCGACGGAAAGTATGTGATGGTTGGCGATTCAAAATAGAGGGGTTTGCCTTTTGTCGAATAATTTTCTATTTGATTCAATGTACACCCCGCCTATTGAGGCGGGCACAAAGTGGTTCGACCGATCGATATAACTCAGGGCCCTGGGGTTCTCGAAGGGCAAGCTCACCATCCTGAGCAAAGTCGAAGGACCGATGGGGTTTCTAAAGGGGAGAAGCGGCAGCTCTCCCCTTTGTCGAACACGGGGATTCAAACCCCGTGTTCGATATAACTTGATTTGTATCACCTGCGATTAACCGTAGAAAGAAGGGAGAGAACCAATATGGGTAGGCCTCAAGCAATCAAATGGCCGGGCGATGCCAACATCTGTGTGACGTTTATTGTGCCGTGGGAGGTTTGGCCGGCGAACTTCGCCACACGCGACTCTCTGCAGCGCCATGCAAGTCACACCCTTCCGCCGGCCAATGCCGTTTTTAAGAAAAATATGGCTGCGGTGACGGAGCGGGAATACGGTGACCGTGTGGGCATTTGGCGGCTGATGGATCTTTTCAACCGCTATAACCTGAAAGTGACGTTTCTCATGAACGGTCTGAAAGTCGAGCAGTTCCCGGAGGAAGTGAAAGAATTCAAGGGTCAAGGCCATGAATTTTCTTCCGAGGGGTATGAGCACGAGTACTCCTTTATGTACACGCGGGAGGAGGAGGGCGCGTCAATTCAGAAAACGGTTGCGGCATTTGAAAAGGTCCTAGGCCAGAAGCCTACGGGATATCTCTCTCCGGGCCATGCCTCCACCGACAACACGCTGGATCTTGTGGCCGAAGCGGGCTTTGTCTGGTGGGCCGATCCGCTGAACTCCGACAATCCCTATACGCTGGAAGCGAAGGGAAGGAAAGTCGTCGTCGTTCCCTATAACGTCCCGGGCTGCAACGACTACTCTACGTACGGCTCCGGCCGCTCTCCGAGAGATCTCTTGCAGATCATGAAAGACCAATTCGACTACCTATATTGGGAAGGAGAGCAGGGCGCGCCGAAATTCTGGGCCTTCAACTGTCACCCTTTTGTCTCCGGCATTCCTTACCGGACGAAGATCATTGAAGAGTTCATCCGTTACGCCCAAGGTTTCCCAAAAGTCTGGTTCGCCCGGCGCATCGAGATCGCCGACTGGTGGCTGGAGAAAGGGTATCAGTAGCTTTAGAGCTCAAATGGTCGGGATATGAAAGATTCAGGGATACGGAAAGTCGGAGTTATAGGAATCGGCCTGATGGGTGGCGGTATTGCACAAGTCGCCGCAAGCCGGGGCTTTGATACCGTAGTCGTCGATGTTACTCCCGAGATTGTCGAGAAGGGGATGGAGCGGATTCGCGGGAGCTTGGAGCGGCTGGTCGAGAGTCACCAGAAGACGGGCGGCGCAATGGGAATTCCGGCCGCCGAGATGAAACAAGCTCTGGATCGCCTCCGGTCCACGACCGAGCGCAAAGAATTAGTCGGTTCGGATATCGTGATCGAAGCGATTATAGAAAATGAAGCGGCAAAAAAAGAAACGATTTCTTCTCTAGTGCAGATGGGCTATCAGAAGCTTTTCGTTTCCAACACTTCCTCCATCTCGATCACCCGGCTTGCAAGCGCCTATCCCGAGCCTGAACAATTCATGGGGATGCATTTCATGAATCCCGTCCCGGTCCAGCCTGGCTGCGAGTTGATCCGTGGCCTCCTCACCTCCGACGAGACCTGGGAGAAAGTGACGGCCTTTTGCCGTGATTTGGGCAAGGAGCCGATTTTCGCGGAGGACAAAGCGGGTTTCGGTATCAACCGCATGTTCGTGCCTTTTCTCGCTGAAGCCGTCAAGGTCGTGGAAGAGGGGGTCTTGAGCTGCGAAGATGCGGACAAAACCACTCTGTGCCTCGGCCACAAGATGGGCCCGATTACTACTCTAGACTATG
>JAUXIP010000148.1 GCA_030620935.1 Deltaproteobacteria bacterium
AGAAAGTTAAGGCCCAAGAGCCCTTCAATACGAGGATCATGAGAAATACTTTGCACCTTGGCCATCAAACCGTGAACTTCGGTGTCGCCGACTTTAAGAGAACCCAGTCGGGTGAGCGGTACGCTGATCGTCCCACTGCCGGTGGTGACCGAGATTCGTGAAACTGACCTCAAGCCAAGTTTTTTTGCAATCCCAGGGGTGACCGTCGTATAGCCGGCACGCGTGTCCATGATCATGAATGTCTTCAATGAACGATTGATCAGAACGGGCACAATAACCATGGAGCCGGTCATTTCAATCGGGACGGTGACGGCATTTGCCAACGATGGGGGTGGGAGCGGTTCGCGCATTTCTGGCAGGGGAAGGCCGGCGGTTTCAGGAATGCTTTCCTTGAAAGCCTTTCCCATTTTTTCGGTCCATTGGACGTCGGTGGATTTGACCCAACCGGAAACGCCTTTTTGAGTTTTTACCAGGTACCAAGATTCGGCGCCTCCGACAATATTCGCAAGAGGGATCAATATCTCTTGTGGGTCAAGGTGGGTGATGATCTCGGAAGATTCCTCCTGGCCGCCATAGAGATAAGCATCAGGTCCGCTGACAGAAAGGGCGGCGGAGTCCTGGGCGAAGGATGCGAAGGCTAAAGGGAGGAGTAATAACATCCCGGGAAGGATAGCGAGTTGAGCTGTGGGGAGAGCGGCCTGCGTTGTTTTCTTCAGAGATTCGAACACTACGCGATGGCTCCTAGGCCGAACTTTTCCAGTTTGCGATAAAGGGTTCGGACGGAAACGCCCAAAGCTTCGGCGGCCTTAGCTTTGTTTCCGTTGGTTTGTTTCAGCGTTTCTTCGATGACGTTTTTCTCCGCCTCTTCAATGTTTTGAATCGCCTTTGTTGCAATGTGTTGCCGATGGTTGGTAGCGTATTGCTGTAAATTCATCGGGAGGTCTCCCAGGGTCAAGTGTTCTTCGTCGGAAACCATCACGGCACTTTCGATGACGCTTTTGAGCTCTCGTATGTTCCCCGGCCAGGAATAATCGAGAAAGAGGACCTTAACGGAACTGCTGATCTTTTTTAGAGGGGCTTGAGTGCGCTGCGCGCTTTGATAGACGAAATTAGCCACCAGAAGGATAATGTCTTCCTTGCGCTCACGCAGAGGAGGGAGAATAATCCTGGCACTGTTGAGCCGGTAGTATAGGTCTTTTCTGAACCCATCTTTCAAGATCGCTTCGTCGAGGTCTTTGTTGGTAGCGGCGATGATCCGCACGTTGGCAGTTTTGGGAGAGGAATCTCCCACTTTATAAAACTCGCGACTCTCTAAAAAACGGAGAAGCTTGAGCTGGATGGTGAGGGGCAGGTCTCCGATTTCATCGAGAAACAAGGTGCCTCCCTCGGCAGCTTCTATCAGCCCTTTCTTGTTGCGATCGGCGCCGGTGAAAGCGCCTTTGACATAGCCGAACAGTTCGCTTTCAACCAGGCTCTCCGGTATGGCGGTCATGTTGCATGCCACAAAGGGCTTGTCGTGTCTTACGCCCTGGCCGTGAATGTAGCGGGCTATGACCTCTTTGCCCGTCCCGGTCTCCCCCGTAATCAGAACGGTGATGTCATGTTGGGCGTATCGGCCGCCCAGGGCGATTACCTCTCGGAAGTTGGGACTCTCGCCGACGATCATGGGAAGAAGGGAATCCTCCTTAGAGGCCGTGGAGGCGGTCTCGGAAAAAGAAGAGCCCAGAAGACTAAAAAGACTTTGGGGGAACTGCGGATGAAAGCAGATGAGGACTATATCCGAGGGGGCAATTCTTGTTCGATGGAGAAACTTCTCCCAGCCACTGCTGTGACAAAGCGTGATATCCACAAAGAGGTATTTGATTTGGCCCGTAGGGAAGGCCGCATAGGCCTGTTCTGCCTCTTCCCAACTGCGGCTTAAGCGGATAGAGAAGCCACGGTCCTCAAGCAGGTTTTGAATGGGAGATAGAGGCGACCCGATAGACTGGATCAGGAGCGCCTGAAGCTTATCCATCTTCTTGTTTCGATCCTACATCAGGAGGAGATTGGGTCGTAATCAAGTTTGCCAGGGCATCTCTAACCAATTCAAGGGTAAGGCGCGGGGGAACACCTTCATAATTGCACACGGCGATTGCATGTTCAACTATAAACTTCGGGTGAAAGGCTGAAGGAGTCACTGTGTTCTTGGGATAAAAAGAGGTCAAGAGATACGAGAGGATATGGTCCAAAACTTCGAGCCTATGAACTTCACAAACTCTGTGAAAGATAGTTTTGTAGTCCTCTACCGTCGGTGGGTCGATGCGCAGCTTGTAATGGATCCGCCGGAGAAAGGCTACATCCATAAGGTCTTCGGGCGGGATATTGGTTGAGAAGACAACCAACTGGTCAAATGGCAGCTCAAACTTCTTTCCCGTGTGGAGCGTCAGATAATCGACTTTCCTTTCAAGAGGGATGATCCATCGGTTTAGGAGGTCCTGCGCCCGCACCAGTTGGCGGCCGAAGTCATCAATAATAAAGACCCCTCCCGTGGCCTTTACCTGGAGAGGAGCTTCATAGTGCTTTGCCAAAGGATCGAACTCAAGATCGAGCATCTCCAGCGTCAATTCCCCTCCGGAGATGATCACCGGCCTATGGCAGCGGACCCAGCGCGGATCGAAATCCGCTTGCCGGAGATAGACTGGACTTTTATTGTTGTTTTCCGAGCTGGGCTGAGAGAGAAGTTCTCTATGAACGGCTGGGTCAAAGACTTTGATAATTTGGCCGTCGACATTTATGGAATAGGGGATGTAGATAGATTGTGTAAACGTCTTCCCGAGGGACTCGGCTATGGATGTCTTCCCGTTCCCGCTTCCACCGTAAAGGAGCAATGCCTTGCCCGAATTGATGGCCGGTCCGAGGCGACGAAGAATCTCTTCGGGCAGAATCAGATGCGAGAAGCAATGCGATATAGCTTCGGCATCAATTCTTTCGTTGGTAACGGTCTGTTTTTGCACCTGGAACTGGTAATCGGCCAAGGGGACGGGAATGGGACCTGTATACTGGCACCATCGTAAGGCTTCTATAGCCTGTTCCCTACCCAATCCGGGTAGCGCATATTTAAGAACAGTAAAGCTGGTATCAGTTGAGCCCTGGACCTCCACGAGGCCATTTCTCTTTGCAATATTGAGTAATTCTTCTATAATGCCACGAGATAACTTGATCTGCTCGGAAACTTCCGCAACGGTCTGAAGACTGGAAACATAGATGGACTTGAGCACGGAATTGACAAGAAAGTGAGTTTCTAAACCCGTATCGCCGATCGAGCGCGGTATCGCGGGAGGTTCGAGGAGGATCTCGCTGAGCGTTTCGCGGGTAATAAAACCGAGGGTTATAAGGTTATCACCGAGGAGGCCGCCGGCTATCCGCTGATGTTCCAGAGCAGTTTCGAGTTGCCCTGGATTCAATAGATTTTTCGCTAGGAGAAGGTTACCCAGTGCCATGTTTAGGGTCCTGAGCGCACGAAGACTTTGTTTTTCTCAGGCAAAGACCAACTGCCGTTATTTAAATTTCCGCTATACAAAGATGAATTATAGGCAAATTCCGGTTTGTGTCAAGGCTACGTGTAGGTAGGCCGTCGGGCATACCTACACATCGGGGGGGTCAAAGTGGACAGGGTTATCAAGAAATGGAAGCTGCTCTCGCTCTTTGTTCTTTTTCTCTCCGCATGTACTTTGTCGGAGCAGACTAGGAAAGGCGTTCCTTCGTCGGGACTGATCATTACCCCGCCATCGTACTACAGCACGCGAAAGGCAAAGGCATTAGGGGAACGATACAAGCAACATCTGGAGCAGCTGGTGCAACAACTCGTCGAGAACTCCGTTACGGGCAAACTCCAGTTCGCCAATAATATTGCTTCCGTAGGAGGTATCGGCTTTTTTACTCATTCGGCCAGCAGTTCTCCTGACGAGAGATACCTTGAGGTTGTGTTGGGGGTCCCCAAAGTCTTCGACGACACTGTGGGTCTGAACTCCAAGGTGAATCAGTTATTTTCGCTATACGGGTTTGAGCTTCTCTCGATCCTCGCGAGCGATGCGGATATTGACGATGATAAGGACGTTGCGGGTTACGGTTTGAACCTTTCTTGGCGGAGGACTTCAAAAATTTCCGGCACGCGACGCGTCGTACTCGAACGCGCCGTCATTTATATCTCTAAGCAGGAGACGCGACTATTTCTCGATCAAGGTGATTCGGAAATGCTTTTAGAAGGATCGGTAATTTTTGCTATAGGAGCGGATGGTTTGCCCATACAGTTCGCCTATGGCAGGCCCGAGGCCGGTCGGGAGCAGGCTAAGGTTTCCAGGGTTGAGCTCGATCCGAACATCTTAGAACAAGATCTCCTCCCTGAGCGGCCACCGGGGCAGCCTCCGGCAGAGGATATGCCCGAAAAAGCTTCTCCCGGGAAAATCCGTAAGGAAACAGGGCAAGGTGAGAAAGAAATCGCGGACAAAGCGAGCACAGAGAAAACGGCGCCTAAGCCGGAGAGTAGGCCCAAGCGCCGGCAAGAAGTTGCCAAGAGGGCTCGCGGCCTTCGCCAAGAGGCAGTGACAGCACCATCTGGGCCGGTCGAGGCTGCAAAACGTACGGCGCCGCGTGAGCAGAAAGTGGAGCCGAAGTTGGTGCTGAAGGAAAAAACTCCTAGGCAAGCGGAACAACCAGAACCGTCCGAACAAAAGGCCCGAGACAAGGCGGCCATGGCAAAGGCCACTCCCGAGCAGGAGAGCAAACCCAAGCGCCCGAAAGAAGCTGCCAAGAGGGCTCCCGACCTTCCCAAAGAAGCAGTGAAGGTGCCATCTGCGCCGGTCGAGGTTGTAAAACGTACGGTGCAGGCTGAGCAGAAAGCGGAGCCAAAGTTGGTGCTGAAAGAAAAAACTCCTAAGCAAGCAGAAGACTCCGGGCAAGAGGCTAAGGACAAAGCGAGCAGGGAGAAAACGGCGCCTAAGCGGGAGAGTAGGCCGGAGCGCCAAAAGGAAGCTGCCAAAAGGGCTCCCGACTTCCCCAAAGAGGCAGTAAAAGCGCCATCTGCCCCGGTCGAGGTCGTAAAACGTACGGCGCCGCCTGAGCAGAAGGTGGAGCCGAAGGTGGTGCTGAAGGGAAAAACTCCTAAGCAAGCAGATCAAGAGATAAAGGAGAGGGCGGGCTCGGAGAAAACGTTTCCAAAATCGGAAAGTATAGTAGGGGATCCGAAGGAAGCTGTAAAGAGAATTCCTGATGCTCGGGAAGAGGCAGTGAAGGAACCGTCTGCGCCGGTCGAGATGGCAAAACGTACGGCGCAACCTAGAGAGAAGACGCAACGGAAATTGGAGCTCAAAGAAGAAATTCCCGGGGCCGTTGAAGAGAAGCTGACGGAACCTCAGCCGCTACAGGGATATCTGGTCCAGTTTTTGTTTTCAGAGAGGGCGGAAGCGGAGCGGTGGTCGGAGCTATTAATCCGAGAGGGGTATTCTACCTCGGTGAGTACGATTAGGAGAAATCAGCACGTTCGGCTGCGTGTCGGGGCGTTTCCCACACCCACAGAAGCAAGCCGTTTCCTGGAAAAGCTCCAAAAACAGGGACTCGTCGGCATGGTGCTTTATCATGTGCCCAGACATCACTCTTCGCCGGCAATGAAGAGAGCAGGTAAAAAGGCACACACGGTCTTGCCTGAAAAGACGGCTGTGGACAAAGCGAAGGCGAGCGAAGAAAAAAGAGTGAAACAACCGAAGACAGACAGAGAGGATGGCGATGCGATCGTCTCTCGTGCAGTACAAAAAGAACTTCCTGACATAAAGCCTCCCGAGCCAAAGGCGGGTAGGACACTACCTGAGAAAAAAGAGGAGGCAAAGGAGAAAACACAGCCAGAGGTCGTGCTGAAAAAAAGG
>JAUXIP010000281.1 GCA_030620935.1 Deltaproteobacteria bacterium
GAAAGGCACTGGACGTGAACCGGCAAATACCCCAGCAGGCCCTTGAAGGCAACCTCTTTTCCGACTATACCTCAGCCTATAAGAGCAAATCCCTCGACGAGCTGCGTGCGGCAATCGGTGACTGCCAGCGATGCAAACTCTGCTCAGGCCGCACCCATCTTGTCTTTGGGGTAGGAAATCCCGAGGCGGAGGTCATGTTCGTGGGCGAAGGCCCGGGCAGGGACGAGGATCTCAAGGGAGAACCCTTCGTAGGGCGCGCGGGACAGCTCCTGACCGACATCATTACGAAGGGAATGGGGATGAAAAGGGAGGATGTCTACATCGCCAACGTGATTAAATGTCGTCCTCCGGACAACCGTAATCCGGAGCCCGATGAGATTGAATCCTGTGAGCCTTTTCTTGTGCGGCAGATCGAGTTGATCAAGCCGAGGGTCCTGATTGGCTTGGGTAAGTTCGCAGTACAAACTCTGTTGAAGAACAAACTTCCTATTACAAAGCTGAGGGGGGAGTGGCATGACTATCACGGCACCAAGTTTATGCCTACGCTTCATCCGGCATACTTGTTACGCAATCCAGGAGACAAGAAACTTGTTTGGCAAGACATCAAAAAGGTACTTCAAGAGCTCCGTTCCCCTTCTATTTAAGGTTAAGGGGATATTGCTTTTTCTGGCGACCCTCGTCGTCGCCGGATTTTCGGTCTTTGCACAGCCGACTAACGTTGCTGTTCCCCACGTAAACCTCATCGTCGTCGATGGGGGGATCAATCCTGCCGTAGATGATTTTATCCGGCAAAATATTAGGCAGGCCCATGCCGATGGCGCCAAGGCCTTGGTGATTCAGTTGGATACGCCGGGCGGCCTGCTGACGTCCACCCGGTCTATCGTCAAGGAGATCTTGGGTGCGCCTCTCCCCGTGATTGTTTACGTATCACCCAGCGGGGCCGGGGCCGGTTCAGCCGGTGTATTTATCACCCTAGCCGGCCACATCGCGGCCATGTCCCCGGGCACCAATATCGGTGCGGCCCATCCGGTGGCCGGGGGCGGTCAAGAGGTCAAAGGGGTCATGGGTGAAAAGATTGAAAACTTCACGGCCTCTTTTAGCGAGACCATTGCTCAAAAACGGGGACGCAATACCGAGTTCGCCATTCAGGCCGTGAGGCGCAGCATCTCCATAACCGATAAAGAAGCCCTGGAGAAAAACGTGATCGACTTTGTGGCCAACGATCTCAACGATCTTTTGAAACAGGCCGAGGGGCATGAGGTGGAGATCAATGGGATTAAACAAAAGGTCTCATTCAAAGGGGTACGAGTGGACCGTTTTGAAATGGCACTCCGGCAGAAAATCATCGATATCCTTTCCGATCCAAATATTGCTTATCTGCTGCTGATGGCAGGCATCCTGGGTCTCTATATGGAATTTTCCAATCCCGGAGTGATCTTCCCAGGCGTCGCTGGAGGGATCGCTCTTCTATTGGCCTTGACATCTTTCCAGATCCTTCCAATTAACTACGCTGGGCTGGCTCTGATCGTGTTGGGTACCACACTGCTCGTGGCGGAGGCCTTTCTGCCCAGCTTCGGGATTCTGGGGATCGGAGGGATCATCGCCCTCACCCTTGGCTCTCTGCTTTTATTCGATTACCGCACGTCGGACTTGATCTTGGATCGCAAGATCGTTTATACCGTGGTGGTCACGTTAAGCGCCTTCATCCTGGTGGTGAGTTATCTAGTCGTGAAGGCGCACCGGAGAAAACCAACCTTAGGTGTAGAGGGGTTGGTAGGAGAGACCGCCGAGGTGAGGGTCAGGCTGAGTCCGGCTGGAAAGGTTTTCGTCCACGGGGAGTATTGGTATGCAGAAGGAGAGGGAGACGGAGAATTTGAGGTAGGTGAAAAGGTTACGGTGGCTGGTTTTGAGGGGATGTGTCTCAAGGTGAAGAGATACTTGAGGGGATAACAAGGGAGGCGCTATGTTCTTTGGGTTTGGTCCATTTTATACATTTCTTATTATCCTCGGTATACTGCTGGTTAGCGGTATTAAAATATTAAAGGAATTCGAGCGGGGAGTCATCTTCAGGCTCGGGCGAATGGTGGACCCTCGCGGCCCGGGGATTGTCTACGTTATTCCCGTCATTGAACGTATGTTGCGCGTGGACCTCCGCACCGTAACCATGGATATCCCTTCGCAGGATGTCATCACAAGAGACAACGTATCGGTGAAAGTCAATGCGGTTCTCTACTTTAGAGTGATAGACCCTAATAGGGCCATTCGAGAGGTGGAGAGTTTCCTCTTTGCCACTTCCCAACTCGCTCAGGTGACCCTGAGGAGTGTCTGCGGCCAAGCCGAGCTGGACGAGCTTCTCGCCGAGAGGGAAAGGATCAACAGCCGGATTCAAGAGATCTTGGATGCTCAGACGGATCCCTGGGGGATCAAGGTGGTGCTGGTGGAGTTGAAGCACATCGATTTGCCCCAGGAGATGCAGCGATCTATGGCCAAGCAGGCGGAGGCGGAGAGGGAGCGACGTGCAAAAGTCATTCATGCCGACGGGGAGTTTCAGGCCTCGCAGAAGTTGGCCGATGCCGCCGAGGTCATCGGAAAACAGCCAATGGCACTGCAGCTTCGTTATTTGCAGAGTCTTGTGGAAGTGGCCTCAGAAAAGAACTCTACGACGATATTTCCAATCCCGATCGACTTGCTGACCCCATTCCTTAAAAAGAGCGTGACTTCGGAAACGTCACAGGCCTCAGAGACTCCAGAGACTCCAGAGACTCCAGAGACTCCAGAGACTTCAGAGACTTAAGGGGGCTACCAAGTTCGGAGACTCGTCCTTCTTCCGTTTGTACTCATTTATTCCTGAATGAGGCCTGGCCTGGTTCTATCGACCCGGCAATCGCATTTTCTATTTGGGCGGGAAACCGGCAAGCGCATTATGGAGCTAAAAGAGTTGATGTATGAGCTCCCCCGCTCGTTGATTGCGCCACACCCCAGTAAGGACCGTGTCGGGGCCCGGCTCATGGTACTGGAGAGGGTTAGCGGTAAGATTTCCCATACGAGTTTTGTCTCCCTCGGGGACTTCTTCTCACCGGGTGATCTGTTGGTTCTCAATGATTCTCGGGTTCTGCCGGTGAGGCTCCTGGGTCGGAAGGAGACCGGGGGCAGCATCGAGGTACTTCTCCTCGAACCCTTCTCGAGCCAGACCCATTTTTGGATTGCACTGCTTGATGCAGCCAAGAAGCCTCGCCTGGGAGGACGCCTCTTTTTCTCCGACGAACTCTCCGCCCAAGTGGTTGGGGTCATGGGTCGGGGCCGTTACGGACTTCGATTTCATTGCCGGGGAGATTTTATGGAGGTGCTTTCAACGTTGGGCAAACCCCCGCTCCCCCCTTATATCCATCGAGCCCGGAAGCTGGAGCCCGCGGATTGGGAGCGGTATCAGACCGTTTATGCGTCGAGCCCGGGCTCCGTTGCAGCGCCAACCGCTGGACTTCATTTAACCGATGAGCTTTTCGAGGAGTTAGAGCGCAAAGGCGTGCGGCGGACGTTTCTCACTTTGCATGTAGGGCCCGGGACCTTTCAGCCGGTTCGCTCGGAGGTGGTGGAGTCCCATCGCATGGAAGGAGAGCGTTACACTTTGAGCGGGGCGTCGGCCGCCAAAATCGAGCGAACCCAAAACGATGGGAGGAGGGTGATCTCCGTCGGCTCAACGACCACGCGTGCCCTGGAAGGGATTGCTCAGCGCAAGGGGAGGGTTGAGAAGGATCACGGAGTCACGCGCCTTTTTATCCACCCGGGGTTTTCCTTTCGTGTCATCAATGGGCTGATTACGAATTTTCATCTGCCGGCTTCCACGCCGCTTCTTTTGGTGGCTGCATTTGCCGGTCTGGATTTTATGCGCGAGGCCTATCGGGAAGCGGTCCGGTTGCGCTACCGATTTTACAGTTACGGGGATGCGATGCTGATCCTCTGAGATTTTAGATTTTGGATTGCCGATTTTGGATTGAAGAAATCGGAGTAAGAAAATTCATTTTAGATTTTAGATCGCGGATTTTAGATCTAACTTAGAATTGCGAATATGAAATCATAAAAATGCGGATCGAATGATTTTTAATCTAAAATCC
>JAUXIP010000134.1 GCA_030620935.1 Deltaproteobacteria bacterium
CTTCTCTTTTCAAATGCTCGATCAAGGGCCTTTTCATAATCTCCAGCTGCATCCGCAAGTTCATACGTCGCTGGCCTGAGTTGAATGTCACCATGTAATGCAACAGCCCCGCAACATTGATTCCGTAAAAAATTTCAAAGCGGACAGGTCGTTTTAGGATGTCTTCAGTCGCAAACCGAGGGTTGCGATTGGCATTCATGGCCTCGGCAAAAAAATCCCACGCTGCCTTAGGAAGGTAGCCGCTCTTAACCAGCTCCTCGCGCTGCCATACTAAGAGTATTGCGATGAGAAAGCAGTAAAGCCTCTGGAGGCCGTCAATGATCGAGAACCTTACTCCCTCCTCCTGCAAGGAGGACACTTGACCACCGTCCCGAGTCAAAGCGGCTATTTTTGTCTCCGGCATCGCAGCGCCTTCGATAAAGTCACGTATAAGCCTTCGGTAGATAGGATCGGTCAGGTGGTCAAAAGGGGATCTCTGGAAAAAGTTATCTCTGATCGAAACGCGGCGAATATAGGCCCCTAAAGGTTCCTGTGCATGTCCGATCTTTCCCCGGGTCTTGGGATCTTCTATCTCGGGGCCTATCAGGTTAACCGGACCCGGCGGCGGTAAAAAGGGAGCGAACCCTTGTTTCCTTAACTCCTCCACCAGGTTCGTCACCCGGTCTTGCAGCCACTTAGTCCGCTCTAATCGAGAAGGTGTCTTAACGCGCTTTGATCGCGTTAACCTGTTGGTTTCCTTGGGGGGTTTAGTTCGCTTGGCGGTCTTGGAGTCCTTAATTGGACTCTCTACTGAATCGGCGCGAGCCTCTCCGATTGGATGGTTGATTGTCATTTCCGTCCTCCTTCCTTACGGGGCTAATTTAGGCCGCTTTCAGCAATACCCTTGCAGCTTCTCTGTTCCCCTCCACCACCTCCATCAGTGGCAAACGAAGTTGGCCGGACGGCACCTCCATGTCAGGACTTCCAGAGCGGTGAACGATAGCGCCACGCCACCCTTCAACTATCAGCACTGCCTGTGTTTTCGGTTTCAATACTTCCTGCAGTTCCCGATCGATGTAAGCTAAGATGGCCCGCACCCTCGGCATGGAAACTCCGGCTTTTCTCAGTCGCACCACGAGCCTGAGTCGGGCCAGATCCGGAAGGTTATAAACTCTGGGATTGTATCGTCCCCGTCTCCGCTGCCATGCAACAGAGGGGGCGACAATTCCGGTCTGGGCCCAGACAGCTAAGGTTCGCGGTTTTAACTCCTCGCGATCAAGTTTCCAAACTAAAGCAATCACGTGGCTGGTAGTTAAGACAAGGCTGTCATCCATAGTGCTGTATGACTAATAAGTATAACGTTTTGCCAATTAAGTCAACACACATTTGGCCTCTTTGTCAAAAGCCGTTTGATTTTGCGCTTTCTGCTGTAGTGGACGTGGGCACTTGCGTCAGAGGAGAGATTCAAGATCTGGTAGGGGTGACGGAGAAGTTGAGTCTCCACCGGGCAGCAAAAAAAGGGGGCAAACCGACCCGTTGCCCCCTTTTCGCTTACTGTAGAACTAGAGAATTACCAGCGGTTACGCCCACCACCCCCGTCTCCTCGGCCGCCACCATCGCGGCTTGCCATAGGCTTGGCCTCATTGACCACCAGAGTGCGGCCTTCCAGTTGGGTGCCGTTCAAAGCTTCAATGGCTTTTTGGGCCTCGCTTCCGGAGCTCAACTCTACAAAGCCGAAACCCCGCGACTGACCCGTAAATTTATCCGTGATCACTCGAGCCGACTCTACGGTCCCGTGCGCCGCGAATATTTCCTGCAGTTGCCCTTCCGTCACCGAATAAGGCAAGCCGCCAACATACAATTTGTTACTCATGTTCTCCTCCTATAAGAGAATGTTAAATGTCTTCAACCCTGAAAACTTGCCACTAATGGGAGCAGAACATGGGAAACTAAATGGCTGGAACCACGCTCTGGTCGGTTTATCCTTTAGGTATTGTCTGCAAGGAGAGACTCTTGAGGCCTTCAACCTTTGTTTCTTCCTCTTTCAGAAGGCCCTATACTGAAGTAGGAATTTTAATGTACGTTGTTTGCGCCTATGTGTCAACTAGCTGCTTTGCCTTTTTTCTGTCTGGCTGACTTCTTGGCTAGACGTTTCCGTTGTCCCAGGCAGTGAGACTGCCCGTTCTTAGCGGTATCCTGGCAAGCCAAGCAGCCTGGGCAAATCCATCCGCCGCACTGACAGCGGCCTCCAGGTTTGTCTGCGAAACCGGGCCTGCTCTGGAAAGACACCTCACAGCGGGGGCAGACAACCTCCACAACTCCTTCGAGGATTTCTAAATCCTCGACCGGAGCGATGCGCCGCATGATCTCCCCCTTAATCACCACGCGATATTGAAATGTTTGTTTACTGTTCAATTTATCCAATAACTTCCCGCCGGAAGTGAAGCATGTCTTGATCCCCGTTGTGCCGTCTATCCGCCCCTCATACCCTGCCACTTTATGGCGAATCAACGTTCCGTCCTGCAGTTTGATTTGATCGATTCTTTCTGGCATAGCAGCCTCCTCAGACTTAATGAAGCTCCACCGGCTTACGCCCGTGGTATCGATAATTGCTTCGGCGAAATCCGCCGAAGCAATTCACCCTCCTTCGCTCTTCGAGTCACGGAGGGTCCGTCCGACGCTTTCATCCCCGGGCTCATCCAGCCTTCGTAGCCGTAGGCTAGTACGGCGGAGTAGGCCGCCCGAGGTTTTCTGCGTAGGCGGATAAAAAAAGCCTCTGGCCCATTTAAAGCTCAGAGGCTTTTGCTAAGTAAGTAGAAACCAAGCTCCAAAGAACAGAGTTAACCTATCACCCCTAGCCACAGGTGCGCAAACTGACCAGCGACCGCCGGCTTTCTTATGGACTTATTAAGTCTCAGGTTTTTCTCAACTTCTTGGATTTGCTCCGTTTTTTCTAGGATAAATAATCCGATCGCTTTCGACGACGGCAAATGGGGTCAATTCATGGCTGTTTGAGCTGCTGTCCGAGATGATGTGCCAAACCTGCCATTGCCGCACCACCAGGACATCGGCGATGAGAGAGCGGTGACAGCGCCAGGGGACCGCCTCGGCGCACATGAGCGCCAGGCGTTTTTTAGACGCCCAACTCAGCACTTCGGCAACCCCCTTCTGAAACTCTTCGGTCTGCATGTAGTCGGCAAAGCCGCGAAAACTGGCATTGCGCCATCCCGTGTTGATGGAATCTTTGTCAGGCTTCCTCAGCCCACCCAAGCTCTTGAAGTGGCGGTATTCGATTCTCGTTTGCTTAAGCGCCCGCTCCAAGGCATCGGAATTAAAGTGTGGGACATGGCGGGACCGAGGCACAGTCCGCACATCTATGAGAAGTTCGATTCGATTGCGGCGAAGAAGGTTTTGAAACTGGTCCAGGGTTCGAGTGGAATGGCCGATGGTATAAATGGAACGAGCCATCTCATTCGTCGATTCCCGTGATCTTCACGCTGGCGTGTTTGGATCTGTATCTACGATTGAGCTGGATCAGGACCCCGGTGAGCCCCTCGATGACATAGGCGTTGGCTGTCGGGCCGGCATCATAGGTTCGCGCCCCAAGTCTTCGGATGATCTCCATCACCTTCTGTTTGGCCGCATCGCTGTCCCCGCATACCAGCACATCTCCGAGCGGAGCCTCGGGCTCCTGCAGATCAAGGGCTGAAATATTATGAAGCGCGCCCACGACCGGTGCTTCTTCGCCCAAGATCTCCTGGGCCTCCATCAGGGCAGAGCCGGCCGGTGGGACGAACGGCTTGCCCTTCTTCAAAGGGACGACCGCGTCGATCACGGTTTTGCCCGCCATCCGGCCCTTCAAGTCAGCAACGATCTTGGCGTGGCCTTCGTAAGGGACGGCAATGACGATAAACTCCGCCTCTTGCACCGCTTCTTGATTGCTTTTCCCCTCGATGGGTCCTTTTGCGGCGGTTTTCAAGAGAGCCTCGACAACTTGTTTAGCTTTTTCCTGGTCCCGTGAGCCGACAGTGACTCTGACACCGGGAGCCGCTAGGCGTAGCGCCAGCGCCTTGCCTAAGTTGCCTGTCCCTCCGACGATTGCTATGGCAATCTCGTTTTCCATTTAAGGCTAAAAGTGGCGAAAAAGATCCTCCGCCTCCGGCCGGAGAAGCTCCTTAGCCGATCCTTCCCCTCTTTCTATGTTGCAACCGCGAATAATAACCGCAGGAATCTCACCCCTCTTGTCCATCACGAGCTCGGCGGCAGATGCGATCTCGTCAGCCGCAGCGGAAACTGAAGCCCTAAGCTCGTAACCGTATCGATCTCTTTTCCCTCGATCATCTTTCAAAGGCTTAAGTCCGGAGACTCCTACCGCCACATCCACCGTGCCCAAACGCCAGGGCCGGCCGAAACTATCGCTAACGACGACTGCCGGCGTGACCCCGCTCAGTCGCCTGATCTCTTCTCGAATCTCTTTTGCCGAACGGTCGGGATTCTCAGGCAAAAGCGTGATCTGATCCGGGCCCACATTCGATAGATCCACCCCGGCATTGGCACATATGAAGCCGTGGTGTGTCTCGACAATTATCGTCCCTCTCCCGATCTTTATAATCCTCCGACTCTCTTTTAAGATGATTTCCAAGAGACGAGGATCCTTGTCGAGCTCGCGCGATAGTTCTAGCGCACGCGGCGAAGGTTGGATTTGATCCAAGCGGACTGTTCGGCCCTCAGCCTTAGAAACGATTTTCTGCGCAACCACCAGGATGTCTTCGTGGCTTAGGGTGACACCGAGCCGGGAACAGGCGTCGCAGACAAGCTTCCCGACATTGTCGCCCCACTTCACCTCCCCTAATCCCTCAAGACCGATGACCTCTAAGCGCTTCATAATCTTTCAGGGTGACCGGCATTGTGCAGTGCCGCCAATACACCCGACTGTGAAAGCCTGCGGTAGGTCTCACTGTCACTTTGTCCCGCCGATAAGAAGCGTTTCAGATCCTGCGGTTCATCGATATCAAGAGCAATCCTTTCATTCTCCAGAACTCTTAATGGGAGCCCCTTAGCGGCAACCGCGCTCAGATGATAGGAAAAGCTGTCATAACCGAAGCGAAGCTGAATGACATCCGGCGGAGAGAGGAGCAGGGCGTTGGTCCCCATACGGTCGTGCGATGGAACCAGCAAGGCAAAAGGGGAGGAGGAATCGTATTCTGAGACCTGCCCAACAAGCAGCTCAATGTCTTCTGCACGAACCAAAGGAATGTCGGCGGGTATAATAAGCGCTGTCTGGATTCCTTTTTGCTTCATCTCCCTCAGAGCGAAAACTACCGCGTTGGTTTCGCCTGTCTCTTCTTGTTCCTGGATCACGTGGGCTCCCAGAGACGAGGCGATCTCGGAGACCTTCGCGTTCCCGGTAACAACGAAGGTTGCCTCCAGGCTTCGAGCCGAGACTACCTGACGCAAGACATCGCGCAACACCGCTTCTGCCAACATCCTACACTCTGCAGCATCCAAAAGTGGGGAAAGACGCTGCTTCGCGTGAGTAAAACCTTTAGCAGGAATAAGAGCTGAAACCTTCATAGAGATTGAATAACGGCTAAAACCTCGCGTGCAAGACGCCGCTTGTCCGCAAGAGAATTCATGCGTATAGACGTGGTTACTGCCTTGATTCCCAACTCGTCGATTCTTCCTTTAAGATCTCGGTCCTCCGACGCAATCAAGATTGCGTCTAAAAAACCGGCATAGATTCTAGCCACGCCAAAAGCCGATACCTCCAACCCGTGAGCGTCCATCAGCTTGTGTGCCGGGCCGTTGACAGGGGCTCCTTGAATAATCGGACTGACAGCCACCACGGGCGCCTTGGTTTTTTTGATTGCTGCCTTTACACCCGGAACTGCTAAGATCGGGCCGATGCTTGTCACTGGATTGCTCGGACAGAGAATAATCGCGTTCGCTTCCTTAAGTGCTTCGATCACCCCCGGAACCGGTTGACTTTTTTCAACGCCGACGAAGGAAACATTCTTAACCTCATCCGCCCAACAATCTCTGACAAAGTACTCCTGAAAGGAGAGGTTGCCCTTGGCCGTTGTGATCCTAGTTTCTACCCTGTCGTCAGACACGGGAAGGATCGTGGCTTTGATCCCTAGCGCTTTACGAACCCGCTCCGTTACCTCCGAAAGTTTGATTCCCTCACGCAGAAGAGCCGACCGAGTAATATGGATCGCCAGGTCTTTATCTCCGAGTCTAAACCAAG
>JAUXIP010000392.1 GCA_030620935.1 Deltaproteobacteria bacterium
AGCCGCCGGCGAATCCAAAGAGAGGATCAACGCCGCCAGAGCCAAGCTGGCGCGGGCGGGGGAGTTTAACCCCGTCCTTTTTTTTAGTCGTACTTCCGGTGGGAAGCTCCAAGCCGGCGCTGAAAGCCATCTGTTTGCTGCCCCGGGGAAAATCGTCCCGGTAAAAGCGGTACTTCCCGATGATCCGTATGTCGCCAACCCCTCTCACATCCTGGTGGGTTTTATCTGAAAGCCGAAATTCTTTGATAACGTAAGGAACTACTAACGTGGCTACCGCGTCGGTTGCAAGGTTGTAGTTTAAAATCGTTGGTATCTGAACAACATGTCGCTCTGCACCCCCATTAGCCGCGCGCGACAGTTTGACAAAGCTCCTAAGCGCAGTCCCAAGAAAAAATTGCGTGCGCGGTGTTTGCCCCTGGATCGGCGCCGCGCCGGCATCGGAGGCAAGGGCTAGAAAAACAAAGGGCAACGCGAGTGCGTAAAGGCTCTTCACTTTCATTGGTCTCATTCTACCGTCTCCCGCCCGGCCAGGTCAGCAGCGGCATGTTTACGACCACACCGGGGCGCTCAATTGTTATTTCTCCTCTATCGATGGCGGCCTTCACCTCAGCCGCCGACTTGAGTTCGCGAACGGACTCTTCGTTCTTCCAGGTCACCAGGTTGAGTGCCCGCAACGGGCTGTACCCAACCGTGCCGGGGGGGTCGTCAAATACGTCAGGCTGGAACCCAAAAGGCCCGTCGCCTTTGATGCCGTTGGTGAAGACGTAGACGTTCGTGCGCATCGCTTCAGGCGCCTGCGCGAGCGAGGGGACCACGAGGACCGGTGAGCCCATCATGTCGGTCAAGAGTTCAGCAACTTTTGAGTCCGATGTCTCCGTGTGGATGAAATATATTCCTCGCCCTTCGATATAGCCCTTGACCGGCGGGACACCGGTGGGATTCAGGAAGTAGCCGACAGCGACTCCGCTAGACGCTACTGCCAAGGCTATTGCTGCCATTATCCATTTTCGCATCTTTCCCTCCTTGTTTTGCAGGCGGTTATACTTTCGCTAGTTGTCCCCAGGCGATGAGTATTGTGACAACACCTACGACGATCAAAAGTAGTCCGGGAAGATAGGGGGATCTCCAAGCCACTTTCCCTAAACGGCGTAAAACTTCATCGGCTCGCTCCGAGCGGGCAATCCAGAGGAGAGGGACAGAAAGAGCCAAGCCAAAGAGAAAAAGGGTTAGAAACCCCACCCAGGCTCCCTTCAAGGCCCCAAGCCCTACAAGGGCCAGAAGCAAAGGAAGCGAGCAAGCCGGCGCGCTTAAACCGAAGATCACTCCTAACGGGACCGCTCCTCCTTTGGGAAAATATCGGCCAAGATCGAGGGACGCCAATCCCGTGCCTCGATAACCCCACCAGAGAGCTAAAAAACCCAAAAAGACGTATAAAAATCCCAGGATCATAGAATATGAATAGGTTCCCGTTTGCAGAGACTGACCCAGCACGCCGGCAGCTAAGCCAATCAAACCCAGGAAGAGTGCCCGCGTTACGGTAAATTTCAGGGCCTCGAGGAGCTTCGCCCTCTCGCGAGCTTGAAGATAGCCTAGGAAAATGATGTTCGCTCCAATGGAGCAAGGCTCGATAAAACCTAGCAAGCCGAATGCAATCGGGACTAGAGTTATTTGATAAAGTTCCATACCTTTTACTTGCTCAGGTTGATTCTACGGTATGGCCGAGCCTCGATATCTCAGCGGCGATTTGATCTCTGGAAATCGCCCCCTTTTCTACTAAGACCCTGATCTCCTTGTTTTTCATTTGACTCTCTACTCCGGTTATCATCGGTAGGTGGCTCAGGGCATTTCGGATATTTTGAACGCACCCCTCGCAGTGAATGGTCGGCACTTTGAATTCTAATGTTTCAATCCCTTCTCTCGCTTCCGGAGCTTTCCCAATTCGTTTGCCGGTGGGTTTAGGTAATAACCTCCCGGTAAAGGAGTTGAGCAGGACCGTGGTGACACTTGCGGCCATCGCGATCATAGCCCACACCGGATGAACTAAGCCGGTAGTCGCAAGGGGGACGCCAATACCGTTGAAAGAGAATGCCAGAGCGAGGTTCTGAACCGTTTTGCGAAAACTCCGCTTGGCAATGTGGTAGGCATCCACAAACCCGCCTAGTCGCTCGCCCACGAGAATCACATCTGAAGACTCTATGGCGATGTCTGTCCCCGCGCCGATGGCGACTCCCACGTCAGCCTGCATCAGTGCCGGGGCATCGTTGATCCCATCTCCGACCATGGCCACTCGAAAGCCGCTACTCTGGAGTTCACGTACTTTGGCCGCCTTGTCCTGGGGCAGTACCTGGGCATGGATCTCCTTGATTCCCACCATGGATGCCACTGCCTTTGCGGTATGCTCATTGTCTCCCGTCAGCATGACCGGGATAATACCGGCTTTCTCCATCTCTCCTATAGCCTCTGCCGCGTCCGCTTTGATCATATCTGCAATCGTTAGGAGACCGATGAGCTTTCCGTCATCTGCCACCCCGATAACCGTTTTGGCTTCAGCTTCGAGTTTCGAAGCCGCTTCCTGCGCGGTGCTAATGTTTACGCCTTCCTCCTGAAGGAAGCGAAGGCTTCCGACAAGGACTTTCCTCTCATCAACTACAGCATGGATCCCACGGCCGGGCAGGGCCTGAAAGTCTCTCGCCTGTTTCGGCCCCAAACCTTTCTGCTCGCAGTATTCAACAATGGCCTGTGCCAAAGGGTGCTCCGATGGTTTTTCCGCGCTAGCGGCAAGCTGGAGGAGATGCTCAGGGTTACAGCTATTTAGGGGAATAAGGTCCGCTACCTTCGGCTTACCTACAGTGATCGTGCCGGTCTTATCCAGGATGACCCTTTGAACATCCTTAAAGACCTGAAAGGCCTCGCCGCTACGCATGAGGATTCCTCTAAGCGCAGCTTCTC
>JAUXIP010000367.1 GCA_030620935.1 Deltaproteobacteria bacterium
GACTCAACTCGCCGTAGAAAAACTTAAACTGGCCGAAGGTCTAGAGGTCTTTCTGGTTATCAAGGCAAGGTCTTGCCTGGTCATTTAGGTCCCTGATCCGTCGATAAGGGACGGTTGCTGCGTTGTCGCTTCGGGCTCGCATCCTCACGTACTGCCGTGTACGTTCCGGTGCGATCCGTCGCTCCGCCTTGCACCCGCCTCCTTCTCGACGGCCAGGGTTTTTAAGACGTTGCAAGCTTACCCACGGATTATGGTAGGTAAGGGCAGTTTGACAGTAAAGAACCTAGGCATTATCCTTGTAAGATTACGATGACTCTTAAAAGCGTAAAAGCGGTGATGCCGGCAGTTTTCTTTGTTCTCCTGTGGGGTGTGCTGCTTATTGGGATAGCCGGGGGAGATATTTATGTTCGCAAGGATTCCCAAGGAGTCCTCCATTTCACGAACGTTCCTTCTCATTCAGGCTATCGTGTTGTCATCCGGGAGTGGGAGGCCGGCTCGCCTGTCTCATCCCAGGCGCGGGGACGTGTGGAAAAGATCATTCGTTCTACGTCGGAGCGCCACGGAGTGGATCCCCATTTGGTACGGGCCGTGATTAAGGTGGAGTCCGACTTCGACTCCCGGGCTCGATCTCGCAAGGGAGCCGAAGGGCTGATGCAGCTTATGCCTGCCACGGCCGAGCTGCATAACGTCGGCGACGTCTATGACCCGGCCGAGAATATCGAAGGCGGCGTACGCCACCTAAAGGTGCTGCTCAATCGTTTTGAGGGCAACCTTCGGCTGACACTGGCGGCTTACAATGCAGGGATTAGCGCGGTCGAGAAACATGATGGTGTTCCTCCGTTCGCGGAGACAAAGAAGTATGTCCAGCGCGTCCTGAAGTACTACCAAGGTTATCGGGAAAACGGAAACCATCCTACCCGAAAACATGTGAGTCGCTAAAATTTAAAGCGAAGGCAAAATCTTCTCGGGAGTTTTGCGTGTGGACGTTGCCGAACCTACTGAGCCTTTTTCGCATCGCCATCGTTCCGGTCCTGGTCTATCTCCTCACATTCAGCGATCCCCGATCGGCCCTCTTGGCGGGTTTTCTATTTCTCGTTGCTTCTCTGACGGACTATTTCGACGGCTACCTGGCCCGGCGCAATCGCAGTGTTTCCAATATAGGCAAAATCCTCGATCCGTTGGCCGACAAGCTGATGATCGTGTCGGTGCTGATTATGCTTGTAGCCATGTCACGTGCCGGAGAGCCCGGAGTGCCTGCTTGGCTGGTCGTCGTGATCGTGGCGCGCGAAACGGCCGTGACCATTCTGAGGGGGATTGCCCTAAGCGAAGGAGTGGTCATGGCGGCCGAGGAGCTCGGCAAATATAAGTTCATCCTCCAGGTCCTGGCGGTCTTTGCTCTGCTGGTTCATTATCCCTATATGGGAATCGATTTTTATGTAGTGGGAATCTATTTTCTCCTGCTGGCAGCCATAATCGGTCTATGGTCCGGCGTGAATTATCACGTCAAGTTTTTCCGTCTTTTGCAGCAGAGATCGGCTTAGGGAAGCCGCGGCTAAATTGACAAAAACAGAGGTTTGGAGTAGAAAAGATACACTTATGCGGGTGTAGCTCAGTTGGCTAGAGCGTATGCTTGCCAAGCATAAGGTCGTCGGTTCGACCCCGATCACCCGCTCCATTTTTAAAGCCCCTGAACGACGTTTCAGGGGCTTTTTTAATTTTGGCAGATCCTCGATAGTCTCCGGAAAACAGGAACTTTGACTACCCCAAGATGGTTTATACTACACAGATCGATTCTAACTAACTGTAATGAAGTCACAGAAAGAAAGTGGAGAGTGCTTGGGTCCTTAATGCCTCCTAGTTTCCGTTGATCGTTCGGGGCTTTTTCCCGCCATTCCCGGACCAACGGTACCATAGGTCATAGCCAAAATATTTCAATTGACGTCCAAAGCGTTTCTTGTAAGATAGCGATCCTGTTCTCGGGAAAGTTATAGCGTTTTTCGAGGTTCACCACCTAGAAGGAGGATTCGTATGAAAGAGGAAGGGCGAACAGATATTGCAAAGCTGAATGACAATAATGGTCGGAAGGTAGATTTTGAAGAAGCGGTCCTTCAGCGCTATCAAAAAGCCGCCCAGCAGGTAGAGGCCGGGCTGTGTATCCCAGTGAATTACGATGTTTCACTCTTGGAGATTATCCCTGATGAAATTTTAACAAAGGATTATGGCTGCGGGGACCCGTCCCGACACGTCAAGGAAGGGGAGACGGTTCTGGATCTTGGCTCCGGCAGCGGCAAGGCCTGTTACATCATGGCCCAGATCGTGGGTTCGAAGGGCAAGGTCATCGGCGTGGACTTCAATCCCGAAATGCTGGATCTCGCCAATAAATATCGGGAGTCCATCGGCGACCGATTGGGTTATCAGAACGTCGAGTTTCGCCGCGGCCGGATTCAAGACCTCAAGACCAACCTGGATCTGCTGGACCGTTACTTACAAGAGCACCCTGTATCCTCAGTTTTCGATTTTATGAAGCTTCGGGAGGTGGAGGAAAAGATCGGTCGTGAAACACCTTTGATTCCAGACGACTCGATCGACGTCATCGTCTCAAACTGCGTGCTCAACTTGGTCCGTCCGCAAGACAAAAATCAGCTCTTCTCTGAAATGTACCGGGTGCTCAAGCGCGGCGGTCGCATGGCAATTTCCGATATTGTAAGCGATGAGCCGGTCCCGGATCACCTGGCCAAAGATCCCGAGCTCTGGAGCGCCTGTGTTTCGGGGGCGTTTCAGGAAGAAGAGCTGTTGCGCGCTTTTGAGGAGGCGAAATTCTACGGGATACATGTCGAAGAGATGAGATCCGAGCCCTATCAAACAGTGGAAGGGATCGAGTTTCGCTCCTTAACCCTTACCGCTTACAAAGGAAAGGAAGGGCCCTGCGTTGAGCGCAACCAGGCGGTGATCTACCGTGGTCCATGGAAGCAGGTCATGGATGATGATGACCATGTCCTTCCGCGAGGGGTACGTATCGCTGTTTGCGAAAAAACGTTTCAAATTTACTCCAAGACGCCGTACGAGGGTCAGTTTATTTTGGTCCCGCCGCGCGAGGAGATTCCGTCGGATAGGGCCGGCGTTTTCGATTGCTCACGTGATCACCGGCGCCATCCACGCGAAACCAAGGGGATGGATTATAGGGTGACCGAGACCTC
>JAUXIP010000128.1 GCA_030620935.1 Deltaproteobacteria bacterium
TATTCCTCCCAACAGCTTGCTCCCTATGACATTATCATTCTGGACGGCATTCCCGCTCCAGACATCAGAGAAGGAAATTTCATCCTTATTAACACTGTGCCCAAGGATTTTCCCTTAGAGATGGGCGGAAAGATTTCCACTCCCAAGATATTTCCTTTGCCGACCAAACATCCTATCACCGAAGGACTCAGCTTCGATGATCTCTATATCAAAGAGGCGCTGCGCCTGATTCCCAAGGGGGCAGGGGTGACTCTGGCCCGCACTGCGGAAGGGCCACTGCTTTTCGCAATCGAAAAGAAGAGACTGAAGGCTCTGGTTCTGGGTTTTGACCTTCTGGCCTCCGACCTGCCACTGAGGGTCGCCTTTCCTGTTCTCTTCAGCAACGCCTTTGACTGGTTCTATCCCAAAAGGGTCGAGTTCCCGGCGGCTGCGGTCCAAGCCGGCACACCCTATGCCCTCCATCTGCCGCGGACGGATGACCAAGTCGAGATAAGATATCCTTCAGCTCACAGGGAGACCTTGAGAGTCGTCTCGAATCCTTTGCCCTTCACCGATACTTTTGACGTCGGCTTTTACGCCTTCAAAAGCCAAAATAGAGAAGGTCGATTTGCCGTTAATCTGTTCAGCGAAAACGAGTCCCAAATCGGTGCTCGCGTGAGCGCGACGGACTTAGCTGACGTGGAGGAAAAGACGATCGAGAAGACCAACGCAGGGTTGTCCCTTTGGCCCTTCCTGCTGATGGGAGTGCTTGCGCTGCTCTGTGTCGAGGGATTTTTGGTTTTTCGCGCCGGCGGAACGTTTTATCCCTTAGCCTTTCGCTTCCTGACTCTGGCGATCGTCGTCATCGCCATGATCAACCCCAGACTTTTTAAGCCCACCAAGGCCTTGGACGTGATCCTCGGAGTCGATTTTTCCCGCAGCGTAGGACAGGAGGCCAGGGACAAAGCTTTGCAGCTCCTCGGCGAAGTTCGTCGTTATCGCGATCCTCAAATTAGAACTGGACTTTTATTTTTCGGTCGAGAGCCTTCGTGGGAATTTTTGCCCAACGTCGATTGGAGCCTGTCTGATCTCTCACCACCGGTGGGAAGAGAGGAAACGGACATTCAGGGTGCGCTCCAAGTGGCCGTTGCCCAGATCGGTGAGGGGCGACAGGGGAGGATTCTTCTTGTCTCCGACGGCAACGAAAATCGCGGGGAGGCGTCTCGGGTTGTGCCTCTGCTTCGTTCCAATGGTGTTCCCGTCTGGGTCCTTCCCGTAAATCCTTCTCAAGGGAAAAACGAGATCTATTTAAGCGACCTTGTTTTACCCTCTCAGGTAGACAGCGCCGAGAGCTTTGAGGTGAAGGGGGCTGTCGAGAGTCTCCATGAGGCCTCAGCGCGGGTAAAACTCCTGCATAACGGCGCCGTCCAGAGCGAACAGGATATGAAATTGAAGGCAGGCACCAACTGGATAAGTTTCAAACAGAGCCTCAAGGAAAACGGGAGCCATACCTTCGAGCTTTTAGTCGAATCCGCCGAGGACGGTCTCCCCGAGAACAATCTGCTCCAAGGGGTGGTCGAGGTCAAAGGTCCGCCGCGAGTCCTCTACCTACACTCTCGGCCCAAAAGCCAACGTTTTATGTCACGTGTCCTGAAGGTTCAGGGATACTCGGTGGTCGAAGCTACCCCCGAAGAGAGGCCTCTGTCCCTGGCCGAGATTTCGACTTTCGACCTCTTGGTTCTCGATAACGTCCCTGCGCATAGCCTTTCCCATTCCAAGATGGAAAGCATGGAAAAATATGTGAGGGATCTCGGAGGCGGCTTGATGGTGATCGGCGGAACCCAAAGCTACGGAGCAGGAGGCTACTATAGGACTCCTCTGGAGCGGGTGCTACCGGTCGAGATCAGGCCTCCTGCTCGTATCGACTTTCCTCACCTGGCCCTCCTTTTCCTCCTCGATAGGTCAGGGAGCATGGGCGGAGGACCCAGTGAGGCCACCACCAAGCTCGACTTGGCAAAGTCCGCGACCGCGGCGGCCGCGGATCTATTAAATCCTTCCGACCAGGTGGGGATTCTCGCCTTCGATTCGGAGTGGGAGTGGCTTCTTCCGTTTCGTACGGTCGGAAAGGGCGAGTGGCTCTCCGAGCGCTTGTCCTCTCTTACGTCTGACGGCGGGACCGATCTCTACAAGGCCATGAACGAGGCCCACCGTGCCCTATCAAGCAAAGATGCGGTGATCAAGCATCTCTTGGTTCTTTCGGATGGGTTGACGGACAAGGCTGATTTTCACTCTCTGGTGCAAAAGATGGCGCGTGAAGGGATCACCGTATCGACTGTGGGAGTGGGGAAAGATGCAGACTTTGCCATACTCGCTAACATTGCCGGGGATGGAAAGGGGAGGGCCTATGTGACTCTTGATCCACAGGCTATCCCGCGCATCTTTACTACCGAGACACTTCTGATCTCACGCGATCTCCTCGTCGAGAAGCCGGTCGATCCCAAAATGACGGCTGCCGTCGGACCGCTCAGAGGTTTCTCCCAAAAAAGTTTTCCTCCACTTCTAGGCTATGTCCTGACCCACGCTAGATCTCGGGCGGACCTGCTCATGAAGGTAGACGAAGATCCCCTCCTTGTTTCCTGGCGTTACGGGCTGGGGAAGGTGACTGCTTTTACGTCCGACTTGAGCGGTCAGTGGGGGAGAGAGTGGGTGAGATGGAGCGAGTTTCCTCGCTGGGCCAGTCAGCTCGCGCGCAGCGTCATGAGAACGATTTCGGAGCATAAGATACACACTGAGCTCAGGAAAGAAGGAGAGGAGGTCAAAGCCGTTGTCGATCTATTCTCCAGAGAAGGCGGCTTTATCAACCACCTCAAGCTCAAAGGCAATCTCACTGGCCCTGCTCAGACCGCTGCAATAAAACCTTTTCAGCAGATCGCCCCCGGACGCTATGAAAGCCGCTTTTCCGCGCCGCAAAGAGGGATCTATCTCCTTACCCTCTACGAGGAAGGAGAAGAGACAAAGAGGCGCGTTGCACCCACAACCATGCCCTATATCGCTCCCTACCCCAGGGAGTATCGCGATTTAAAACCGAACACCGCATTGCTCAGCCGTTTAGCCGAGGAGACAGGCGGGGAGATCCTCGAGCCCGATCAGATGGATGAAGGACTCAAACGTCTCTACACCCCCGACCCAAGCAAAGCGACCCAAGCCCACGAGACCTGGTGGCCCCTCTCCAGCCTCGGGCTCTTTCTTTTCCTAGCCGACCTGGCGGTCAGAAGGTGGCCAGCTAGAGTGACGGGACCTTAAAGAAGCTAGGCAGAAACGCCAGATACATTCCTTGTCTTGTTTTATGGCCAAATTATAAGTATTTTGTTCATACCTTTGGTAGGATATTTGGAGGAAGAAATGGCTCAAAAAGTTAAACTTACCCTCAGCCTAGACGAGGATCTAGTAGAAGCGGTGGATAAGATAAGCCGTCAAAAGAAGAAACCCCGCAGCCGTGTGGTTCAAGAGGCGCTACGGATGTGGCAGAAGGGGCAGCTACAGGAAAAGTTAGCTGAGGGATACCGTGCAATGGCAGAGGAAGATCGGAAAACGGCTGAGCAGCATTTGGCTGCATTTAGGGAGATTCTTGAATGAAGGGATTAACACCGCGAAGAGGAGATATGTGGTTGGTCGATTTCAATCCTGGGCGTGGAAGTGAGCAAAAAGGTGCTAGACCCGCACTGGTGATCCAGAACGATACCGGGAATATTTACGCTGCCACCACCATTGTCGCTGCCGTGACCAGCACCATAAAAGAATTTCCTGTTACCGTCGTAGTTCCTTCTGGCGAGGCAGGACTAAAGCAACGTTCTATGATCAATCTGGCCCAGCTTCTCACCATCGATAAGGCTCGCCTGCGGAAGCGTCTCGGTCGTATCAGTGACTCTGCTATGGAGCGTGTCGATGAAGCTATTCGGGTGAGTTTAGATGTCTAAGGTCCTTCCATTGTCAAAGGTTAAAGCCAGGTTCAGCGAGATTATTGCCTCGTGGATCGTAGGAGAAAGTCGATTGTTGTTACTCGTAATGGGAAGCCTGTTGCTGATATTCTGAGCGATCGTGGGTTTCTTAAGGAGATTCGCGCAGGGATGCGCGCACTCAAGCGCACAAAAAAGCGCTACACTATCGACCAACTATTCGCTGGATAGAAACCTGACGGCCCCTCTCCCGCCTCGGCCTCTTTCTTTTCCTAGCCGACCTGGCAGTCAGAAGATGGCCTTGAAAGACAGCGGGTGGTTTAGATATGATCGGCACGGATGGATTTATTTAGGAATTTGATTCCAGGACACTAGAAACGATATGGGGAATCGAGAAGCCGGCATAATTAATTTACAACGATTCGTTGAAGGCTGCGGCGGACTCGATGCCGCCGCCGCCAAACTGTGCGTGCTGCCCTCCACGCTGAGAACGCGTCTTGCAGATGGGCAAGTGCCGCAGAGAATACAATCAAAATTCGAGTCCAATCCGGCGGCAGACGAGGTCCAGAAAAAGCCTATCGACGAGGACCAATTCAATGCACTCATTTTGAAGTTTAGAGCAACCGTCAAAGACAAACTCGGCGTTGTAAGACTTGCGGATAGGATGGGCGTGAGTCCTTCGAGTATCGAGAAGATCCTCGCGGGGAAACCGATATCCTTGGGGCTCCGGAAAAAGCTCCTGGCGGCTGCGCAAGGCCGTCCCGGCCAACGAAAACGGGCGACAATCGAGAGGCTCAAAAAAGCTTACCGTCTGTATCAAGAAGAGAAATCGCTCGAAGGCGCAGGAAGGAAGATGGGTGTTAGCCGCGAGCGCGTACGGCAGACGCTCGCGGAAGGGTCGCAATTGGGACTATACGATTATAAACGATACCGTCGTCCGGATGTGCCGAAGGAAAAAATTATCGCGCAGTACAAAACCTGTTTTAGCCTGAGCCGAGTCGCCAGAATAAATCATACCTCAGTCGAGAATCTTCGCAAGGTGTTAAGAGGAGCCGGCATTACGACGCAGCATCTTAGATCCATTTGGGTGGACCGGCGCAAAACCAGGTGCATCGAGGCCTACCAAAAGCTCGCGCGACGACTGGGACATTGTCCCTCGACCGCCGAATTGCAGTGGTCGTCGGCGAACTACCTTTACTCGCGGATCAAGAACCTGTGGCGCTCCTTCGATGAATTTCGTGACGAGATCGGGGTCCCCAGGCCTTCGCTGCTTCGACGCCGCGTGCTTCTTCGAAGGCTCCGCTGCATACGAACTCATCTCCGCCGTTCAGGCCCCATGAGCACGACGAAAATAGCCGCCGCGTGCGGCTTCAGTACAGATACAGCTTTGGACTGTTTGACGCCTCTCATCGCTGCCGGCGAGATCGTTAAAGAAGGAGCCCGTCGTTCGACGAAGTACCGGCTGGCATCGCAGCAAAAAACGGGTAAAAGAAGATCGAGCGCTCAATAGGGCCAGCTAATAGGCTCACCCATCGCTTCAGACCGATTTCCGCGTCCACGCTGTTCTTCGTCCGGTCGCCTCTCCCATTCAGCCTCGGCCTTTTCCTTTTCCTTGCGGATTTGGCAGTCAAAAGGTGGCCGGGGAAACCCCTTGGGGGAATATGAATAGGCCGCTGAAAAAGGCCCCCTCTGCAATGTACTAAGTTCTGGATAAATCCTTCGGTATGCGCCCTATTAACATCCCTTGACGGACCCGTGCGGTTTGTCGTATGGATTGCCGATAATGGCTTACGCAGCAGAAGGCATGTCTGATGGGGAGATCCAGCCTGGAGATCAGCTGTGAAGTGAGTAAGTGATAGCCAGCAGAGCCCGCTGGCTGTCACTGGTTATGAGAATTCTGTAGATGCCTACTAACGGTTGAATTATGCGGGGATTTTTTTGCAATTCGGAGTTATGGGTCTGTCGTCATAGCCTGCGGCTTGCTCCTTAGCTAATTCGCAGCTCATTTAGTAGTTAGGCGTCCAGAAAGGAGATCAACAATGTCCGAGACCCTGTTCGTAGCTATGCCCTTCAGACAGGAATACACCCCCGTGTACGACATGATCCGGTCTGCGGCCGATCTTGCTGGGTTGACTCCTCAACGCGTCGATGAACTCCATTTCGCAGGCTCGATCATCTCCCACATCATGTCCTCTATCGAGTCGGCCGCTTACATGGTCGCTGTCGTTTCGGAGGACAACGGCAACGTGTATTACGAGATCGGCCTCGCTCACTGCCAAAGAAAACCCGTCGTCCTGCTCACCTCTGACGCAGCCTCCTTAAAGTTCGACCTTCGAGACCATCGAGCGATCGTGTATGACCCCAAGGACCCAGGAAAGGTGCGCGACACGCTTGCCAAAACCCTAATCGCTCTTCGCGAGGCTCCCGCGGACCCACGGGGTGAGCTACAGGCAA
>JAUXIP010000156.1 GCA_030620935.1 Deltaproteobacteria bacterium
CGTATTTGGCCATCAGGCGATGAAAGGTGCGACGGGGCAGGCTGGCCAACCTGGCGGCCTTGGCGATGTTTCCTTGCGCTTCCAAGAGATAACGGCAAAGGGCTTCCTGCTCAAATCTTCCGATCATTCTGTCTTTGGCCTGCATGAAGCTTTCGGCCGAATGTTCCTGGGCTTGGTTTTGGACAGTGTCCGGCGCCTGACCGACTCCTGTCGACTGCGCCAAGGGATTGATATGGAGCGGCAAGTGGTCGGTCTCGATTTGGAGATAAGGCGTAAGAATCACCGCGCGCTCGATGATATTTTCCAGTTCTCTGAGATTGCCGGGCCAAGAATAGTTGATGAAGCATTCCATGGCTTGGGCTGAGATATGTTCCACGTGCTTGTTGACCTTGGCCATGGCCTCGCGCAAAAAGTGGTAGGAGAGCAGGGGGATATCCTCTCGCCGTTCGCGCAGAGCGGGAAGCGAGATGCTGAAACTGTCGAAGCGATAGAAAAGATCCTCCCGGAAGTCCCCTCCCTTGACCGCCTCCTCAAGATCTCGATTAGTGGCGGCGATGATGCGCACCTTCACCTTCTTGGTCGTCACGTCGCCGACCCTGCGGACCTCTCCGGACTCAAGAACGCGCAGCATCTTGGACTGGATCTCGGGGTTCATATCCCCGATCTCATCGAGAAAAATGGTGCCGCCGTCGGCCTTCTCAAATAAACCGCTCTTGCCCTCGATGGCTCCGGTAAACGAGCCTCTTTTATGTCCGAATAGCTCGCTCTCTGCCAGTGTGGCGGTGAGGGCGGTGCAGTTGACTATTACGAGGGGTTTGTCTTTGAGGTGGCTGTAGCGGTGAATTGCCCGGGCGACCACCTCTTTCCCAGTGCCGGTCTCTCCCCGAATCAGCACAGTTGTCGGTGTGGGCGCGACCTTGCGGATTAAATGAGTGACCTCTTTCATCTTGCGATTTTCGCCGGTGACAAAATCGCGATCGGCGTGGAAGGCCAGATTCTCCAGCGCCAGCTCGTAGCGCTCTTCCAACTCCGCTTTTTGCTTGCGCTCTTCGAGGAGCGTGCATAGAAACCTAGCGGTTCCCCCGCCCATGACCTCGGTCTTCTCCGGCTTCATCTCGTTAATGCCCCTTGCCACCTCCGGTTTTCGTGTGACATCGATGATCAGGTCTATCCCCGGGCTTTTCAGTAGCTGCCTATAATCCACGGTTACCGGTATGCCAAGGCCTCTGGCCGTCTGTGCTCCCGGCGCATCCGGATCGATATCGGCAACGCCAACGATCCGCACCGTAGGGTCTTGCTTAAAGAGCTCCAGCAAGGCTTTTCCGCCTCTGCCGCATCCAACAATAACGACTCGGGTCTTCATCACTCTGGCTCCGTGCATCTTTAAGAGCGGTAAGTTTTTCTTTGCCGGCTCAAATAAGATGAGAGTTTTACAGGCAGTAGATTTTTTCTGCTGCGGTCAGCGCTTCTTTGGCAGAAGTCTTAGGCCCTTGGTCGGCAAGGATGCCGCCCAGAGCTTGAAGCAATTTGAGAACGTGCTCTTTCCTGCTGGATTCCCCCATCAGGCCGATACGCCATGTCTTTCCCGCCAGCGGTCCCAACCCCCCGCCGATCTCGATGCTAAATTCTTGTAGAAGCGTTCTTCGGACATCGAAATCCTTTACCCCCTCGGGAATCTTGACGCTATTGAGCATCCACAAGCGATGACCTTCTTGGGATGCGAGCTGCATTCCCAAAGCTTGCAGCCCGACCGCTAGGGCTTTGTGATTAAGCTCATGTCGTTTAAATCTGGCTTCGAGCCCCTCCTCCTGAACCAAGGCTAAGGCCTCGTGGAGGGCGTAATTCATCGAGATCGGAGCCGTATGATGGTAAACCCGCTCGTTGCCCCAGTAACGTTCGATCATGGTGACATCAAGATACCAGCTCCTGACCTTGCTCTTGCGTTTTTTGATCTTTTCCCGCGCTGCTTTGCTGAAAGAGACCGGAGCGAGCCCCGGAGGACAGCTCAGGCATTTCTGCGTGCCGCTGTAACAGGCATCGACTTGCCAAGCGTCAAGTTTGACGGGACAGCCGCCGAGAGAGGTTACCGTATCCAGGGCTAAGAGCGCTCCGGCCTCATGGACAAGCTTAGAGATCTCCTCAATCGGCTGCCATACGCCGGTAGAGGTCTCGGCATGCACGAGGCTAACGATTTTCACGGGATTTTCTTTGAGGGCTTTTGCAATCTGTTCGGGCCGGATGATTTCACCCCAGGGCGCTTCGACACGGATCACTTTTCCCCCGCAGCGTTCGACGATATCCGCCATGCGCGTGCCGAAAATCCCATTGATGCCGACGAGAACCGAATCTTCCTCCTCGACCAGATTGACCAGACAGGCCTCCATGCCGGCACTGCCGGTTCCAGAGACGGGAAATGTCAGTTCATTCTCGGTCTGGAAGAGCCAGCGGAGCATTTCTTGGGTTTCTCCCATGATTTTGAAGAACTCCGGATCTAGGTGGCCTATCACCGGCGTGGAAAGGGCTTGTAAGACTCTGGGGTGGACGTCGCTTGGGCCCGGTCCTAGAAGAGTTCTGTGCGGGGGATCGAGAGGAAAAGGCATCAGTTTGTTTGACCTGCGATCCGGAATATCCTTCTAAATTTTCCCAGCGGCGGAAAGAGGTCTTTTCGGCGCGGCGTCTTCGGTGATGAACTGATCTTCTTCAGTCGAGCCTTTGAGGGCCAGGGTTGCCGAGGCTCCACCTGTGACCAGTTCCGCTATCTTGTCGAAATAGCCTGCTCCAACCGACTTCTGGTGCTTGACGGCCTCGTAGCCGAATTTTTCCAACTCAAACTCTCTTTGTTGGAGCTCGGCATACGCAGACATTCCCCGGTGCGTATAGTCGAGGGCGAGTCTGAACATCGCTTCGCTTGCGGAATGATATCCCGACAGGGTGACAAATTGGTATTTGTACCCCATGGCCCCAAGCTCTCTTTGAAATTTGGTGATCGTGGTATCGTCCAATTTCAGCTTCCAGTTGAACGAGGGCGAGCAATTGTAAGCCAACATTTTATCGGGAAATTCTCTTAGAATCCCCTCTGCAAAATCTTTGGCCTCTTGTAGATTCGGCTCCGCAGTCTCACACCAAAGCATATCGGCGTAGGGTGCATAAGACAATCCCCTGGCGATCCCCGCCTCCAGTCCCCCTCTGATCTGGAAGAATCCTTCAGGCGTTCTTTCGCCGGTGAGAAAGGGCCGATCCCTTTCATCCACGTCGGTGGTAATCAGGTAGGCCCCGTTGGCGTCGGTTCGTGCCATGAGTAGCGTCGGAACATCTTCAACGTCGGCAGCTAATCTGGCGGCGATGAGTTTCTGGATAAACTCCATCGTCGGGACAAGAACTTTGCCGCCCATGTGGCCGCACTTTTTGAGCGATGAATTTTGGTCTTCGTAGTGGACGCCTGCGGCTCCGGCCTCGATCATAGCCTTCATCAGTTCGAAGGCGTTGAGGGTCCCGCCAAAGCCGGCTTCCGCGTCTGCGACGATCGGAGCAAACGAGTAGACGCTGTTTTTTTCTTCTATTTTGTCGATCTCGTCTTGCCTCTGTAGAGCGGAGTTGATCTCCCGGAGGAGGGCAGGGACGCTGTCTGCAGGATAGAGACTTTGATCCGGATACATCTTCCTGGCATTGTTGGCCGCGGCGGCCACCTGCCACCCACTGCAGTAGATTCCTTTCAGCCCGGCACGGACTTGTTGGACGGCCTGGATGCCGTCCATGGCGCTCAACACCGGAACATAGTCTTCGGTGTGGAGCATGTCCCACAATCTCTCCGCTCCGACCTTTGCAATCCTGGTGAAGCCGTCTTGGACTCGGACCGAGCATCGAAGCCTAAAAACATCCTCGGCGGTGTAGGGACGGATGACACCCTTCCACCGGCTATCTGTTTTCCAGCTCTTTTCGGTTTCTGCGATCAAGTTGGCCGAGCTATGATCAAGCATGTTGCCTCCTCTTCGGCTTTGTGTTCAGTATTGTGAACACTAGTTCATAATGGAGAATACTTAATTAATTCATCCGGTGGGGGAAGTCAAGAAGCTCCAGGCTTGACTGCGAAATATTTAGTTCATAATATTGAACAGTCCTTCTAAATTCTGAATAGGAGATGACATGACGAATAAACCGCCGGCCGCCGGCCGGGTGACCTCTATTGACCGTGCGTTGACTATTCTGGAAACATTGAGCCAGAGCAAAAAAGGCCTCACGAACTCGGACATCAGCAGGAAGCTGGATCTTCCGAAGAGCACGATCAGCTATATCCTTAGGACCTTGGAGCAAAGGAGCTATCTGTACAAAGCCGACAGCAGTGGGAAGTATCGTCTTACGGCAAAGCTCTTCAGCGTCGGTATTCAGGTTCTGCGCGGCATGGAGCTGCATGATATCGCCTTACCCGTGTTGGAGGAGCTGGTGGACAAAACGGATCTAACCGGCCATCTGGCGATACTGGACGGATACGACGCGGTCTACATAGAAAAGATCGATAAGCCGGGCTTCATCAAGATGGATACTTGGGTGGGACGCCGATTGGATGTGCATTGTACGGCGGTAGGGAAGGCATTGATCGCTCAATTGCCACAAGAATCTATAGAAAAGATCATCAAGATCAAGGGCTTGTCCAAATACACTCCTAAAACCATAAGTTCGTCGAACCAGCTATTTCACGAACTGGAAAAAGTCAGGGCTGCCGGTTACGCCCTGGACGACAGCGAAAATAACGCCGACGTGAGATGTATTGCTACCCCTATCTTTAATATGCAGGGAAGGGTAGAGGCGGCGTTGGGACTAACAGGTACCGAAAGTCAAATGAAACTGGAAAAGCTCAAAGGATATGTGAGGCTCATCAAGCAAGCAGCGAGGCATATTTCGCAGCGATTAGGATATAAAGGCACCTTTTATCAGCCCGCCACGACGCAGAGAGTTCCCGATTGGGTGACGGCACGGTAGATCCCCTCAAACCATGAGACCTTAGATCTCCACCACAACTCTCCGACTCCTCGAATCGGCAAAACCTTGGTTCGCCGTGGGTGTACCCTTGGCTCTGTTGTCTGGATTGCGCCTCTTACCGGCCGTTGAACTCTAGTTCTTCCACTTTCTACCGTTTCCCCGGCCTCTTTTGCCTTTACCTGCGACCATGGCCTTCAGCTCCTTCGGAGAATTTTTCCGGAGTCCAGGCGGAAGGTGTCTGGCGCTGATTTTTCTCCAGGGGCCTCGATGGTGAGATCCCGTGTACCAGACGTGGTCGTGAAAGTAATAGTAGATTCCTTTTTTGACAAAAACATCGGCATCCACGCCAAGGACAACCGACACAGTTGTCCCCGGAATCGATACAAATTTTGGGGAGCCCACTATAACAAGTGCAGGTGGTCCCATCTTTTTGGCTTGTCCGGGCGGAATGCCTCCGTGCCCAGGCGGGATGCCCCCATGTCCTGGCGGCAACCCATGCCGCGGTCCGTAAACCGCACATCCGCTCAAAAATCCTATAAGAACCATCCATAGCAACAATCTTTCCATGGCTTGCCTCCTCAGTTGAGGAACCAGAGCAGCAAGCATGGTGCCAAAAGGGTCGACGGAGCAAGGCAGCCGCAAATTCCTTAAATTTTCAGCACTTCCTGGAACCTAGGAGTGTCGGCTTTGGTGTTGGGGGGAGATCAGGAGAACAGAAAGTGCCGGAAGTGGTACA
>JAUXIP010000388.1 GCA_030620935.1 Deltaproteobacteria bacterium
ACCGGCATTGATCAGTTGGAGTAGTCTAGTAGTTTTGCCTAAACACATCCTGGAAGGGAAGGATGTTACGAAAAGCGAACTGGGACGGAGACCCATCGGCACCGGTCCTTATCGCTTCCGCGAGTGGGTCAGCCGAGATCGAATCGTGCTCCAAGCCAACCCGGATTACTTTGCACGCCGTCCGTACATCGATCGTTACGTCACTCGCGTCATCCCTGATCTGGCAACTATGTTTTTAGAGCTTAAGGCCGGCGGTTTGGACATCATGAATTTGACGCCTATTCAGTACGACCGTCAGACAGACAACCGTTTTTTTCAGAAACACTTTCGCAAGTACCGCTATCCGGCCAACGCTTACACTTATTTGGCATATAATCTCCTCGAGCCGAAGTTTCAGGATAAAAGGGTGCGACAGGCTATCTCCTATGCGATCGATCAGACAGAAATCATCAAAGTGGTTCTCCTGGGTTTTGGCGTTCCCGCCACCGGTCCCTACAAGCCGGGACTTTGGTTCTATAACCCTGATGTCAAGAAGTATGCCTATGATCCAGCCAAGGCGTTGGCGCTTCTCAAAGAGGCCGGCTGGGAAGATGGGGACGGAGACGGAGTGTTGGACAAAGATGGGAAGCAGTTCGAGTTTACCGTCATCACCAATGAAGGAAACGCCGTCAGGCAAAGGTCCGCTGTGGTGATTCAGGAGCGGCTCAAGAAAATCGGTATTCGCATTAAGATCCGGGTGATCGAGTGGTCCGCTTTTGTTAACGAATTTATCGACAAGAAAAATTTTGAGGCGACGATCTTAGGATGGACTACCGGTTTCGAGCCCGATCAATACGATATATGGCATTCGAGTAAAACCGACAAAAATGAGTTGAACTTTATCTCGTTTAAAAATCGGGAGGTGGATGAGTTGCTTGAAAAAGGACGGCGCACGTTCGATCGCGAGGAGCGGAAGAGAATCTATTTTCGCTTTCAAGAAATTCTCGCGGAAGAACAGCCTTACACGTTTTTGTATGTGGCGGAGGCACTGCCCGTCGTCCATGCTCGGGTCCATGGCATCGAACCGTCACCCCTCGGGATCAGCTACAATGTGGAACGCTGGCATGTGCCCAGGGAGTTACAGAAGTATAGCCGGCCTATGTTGGTTCCTTAGCGAGCAACAGACAGTTTCATGATTAACTATCTCATTCGCCGGTTCCTGGCCCTTATCCCGCTCTTTTTCGGCATCACTTTGATCTCTTTCACGGTGATTCACCTGGCGCCTGGAAGCCCGATCGACGTCCTTGCCGATTTAAATCCGAAGATGACCGCGGAGGCGAAACAAAGGCTCGTGACCTACTATGGTCTCGACAAGCCTCTGCACGAGCGATACTTTCAATGGCTTCGGCGTTTCGTTGTGCTTGATTTCGGCGAATCCTTCTCGTCCGACCGGCGTCCGGTCATGACAAAGATCAAGGAAGCCCTTCCAATTACCCTGCTGATCGGAAGCTTGGCGCTTTTATTGATTCTGCTCGTTGCCATTCCTATCGGCGCCTATTCCGCTTCCCATCAATATTCACTCACTGATAAGTTTTTGACCGTATTCGTCTACTTGGGTGTTGCTATGCCTGGGTTTTGGTTGGCGTTGCTTGCCGTGATACTCTTTTCCGTTCAGCTTGAGTGGCTTCCGATCTCAGGTCTTACCTCCCTTGATTATGCAAAGCTGTCACCTTTGGGAAAAATTAGGGATATAAGCTCGCATCTAATCCTTCCGGTATTACTCTCAGCCTTTAGCGGTCTGGCAAGCCTGTCGCGTTACATGCGAGGGAGCATGCTCGAAGTAATGCGTCAGGAGTATATTACTGCCGCTCGCTCCAAGGGGCTGTCCGAGAAGACGGTGATCTACAAACATGCGTTGCGCAATGCCTTGCTCCCTGTCGTTACGATCCTGGGACTTTCTCTGCCGGTTTTGATCGGAGGCTCGGTTATTTTTGAGCAGATCTTTGCAATACCAGGCATGGGCAGGCTATTTTTTACTGCAGTTATGAGTCGCGATTATCCTCTGGTTATGGGGATCCTGGCCATAGGTGCGTTCTTGACCCTTTTGGGCAATCTCTTGGCTGATATTTCTTACGCGATCGTGGATCCGCGCATCCGCAGGGGAGGCAAGGCATGATCCGGGGGGTTGTTTGGAGGTCGCTGCGGCAAAATCCTTTGACCGTCATGGGCGGATGCGTCGCACTCTTTCTTCTTGTCGTTGTTATAGTAACGCCCTTTCTTCCGATCCATGACCCTTATGCCATCCATGCCGATGCTGTCTTGGAGCCTCCTAGTCTCAGGTTTCCGTTCGGTACGGACGATCTGGGTCGGGACGTATTAAGCCGCGTGGTTTATGGCGCGCGCATCTCTTTGTGGGTGGGATTTGTTTCCGTGGGAATCGCCATTCTGATCGGTACTCTGCTAGGATCGGTAGCAGGTTACTACGGGGGTTGGGTCGATGGATTTACGATGCGCTTTGTCGATGTGATGCTCTGTTTTCCTACGTTCTTTTTGATCTTGGCTGTCATCGCTTTTCTGGAGCCAAGCATATGGATCATCATGGCCGTTATCGGAATGACGTCGTGGATGACAGTGTGCCGCCTCGTTCGGGCGGAGTTTCTAAGTCTCAAGGAACGGGATTTTGTCCAATCTGCTCGCGCCTTGGGGGTCGGGAATGTGGGGATCATTGTGCGTCATATCTTGCCCAATAGTCTGACGCCGATCATGATTGCGGCTATATTGGGAGTGGCGGGAGCCATCCTGACGGAGTCCGCGCTCAGCTTTCTTGGCATAGGCGTGCAGCCTCCGACCCCAAGCTGGGGCAACATCCTCACTTCGGGTAAGGACAATATCCAGATCGCTTGGTGGCTTTCGCTATATCCCGGCCTGGCGATCCTGGTGACCGTTTTGTCATATAACCTTTTGGGGGAGGGGCTGCGGGA
>JAUXIP010000192.1 GCA_030620935.1 Deltaproteobacteria bacterium
AAAACTGTGAAGCTTCCGGCTGGAGGCTGTCGGCTGAACAGATGGAAGAGTTGAACCGAGCGTTTCCGTAATCGCCGTGTCGGTGCTTAAGATTCTTGGGGACCGGATTGCTCTTTTTTCGATTTCACGACGAAGCGTGAAGCTGTTGGAAGTTGCCCTCGGAATCTACGAAGTAAACAGCGCGACCGGTAGGTCGAACCACAGGCCCCTCATGGAAGCAGCCTTGGCTTTTCAGAAACTCCACTGCCTTGTCAAAAGTTTCCGGGGCGACCTCAAAGGCCTGATGAGTAATGCCGTCCTCTTCGAGAGAGTTCCGCTTCAAGGCACGTGGCCGTTGAAAAAGAACTACGTCGGCCCCGCCGCATTTAAGACGCACGAGCCGAGTTCCGGACTCCTTTAGACGAGCCTCCACTTTCATGCCCAAGGTCTGGGTATAGAAGCGCTCCGCCCGCTCAAGATCGTCCGCCGGGATACCTATATGGTAGACACCGATAGTCTGGATCATGACATGCTCCTTTCCAGCATGATCTTCCGCGCAAGCTAGCTTCCCGAGTGAAGGGGGGATACTACTCCCGCCTTTTAGCGCTGTCAATTTATTTTAGTTTCTTCGTCGGCAAAAGCAGTAAGTAGTTCCTGTAGTGGGGCGCAGGGAGTTCTACCCCGAAGCACGGGAGACATCCGACACTACAGATACAAGAGGGAAAAGCCGGAAAGATGTGGCTATTAGGGACAGAGAGGTACAGACCCATTGGCTCCCGCTGAGGGGTAGACCCCATTGCGCCCTCATTCAACATCACTTTCTGCAGTCAAAAAAGATCTGCTTTTTTGGAGTTGGATTAGTAGGCTAGGCGCTTTGAGTTTCGCTCGCTTGAAGCAGATAGGCTTGGATAAATTTGTTGATGTCGCCGTCCAGCACCCCGTCGGCGTTGCCCACTTCGATTCCGGTCCGGTGGTCCTTTACCATCCGGTAAGGGTGAAGGACGTAAGAGCGGATCTGGCTGCCCCAGGCGATATCTTTTTTTGTCTTATGAAAGATCTCCATCTTTTCCTTCTGTTTCTCAAGCTCCAGCTCGTACAAGCGGGATCGAAGGATCTTCATGGCCATAGCTTTGTTTTTGTGCTGTGAACGTTCGTTTTGGCAGGCGACGACGATGTTCGTGGGGATATGAGTAATGCGCACCGCGGAGTCGGTCTTATTTACATGCTGCCCGCCGGCACCGCTGGCGCGATATGTATCTACGCGCAAATCGGCCTCGTTGATCTCTACCTTGATTGTCTCGTCGACCTCCGGATAAACGAAAACCGAGGCAAACGAGGTGTGGCGACGGGAGTTGGAATCAAACGGAGAGATGCGGACCAGGCGGTGGATGCCGGCCTCGGCCTTGAGATAGCCGTAAGCATATTCCCCCTCTACGGTGAAGGTGACGCTCTTGACGCCTGCTTCTTCACCAGGCTGGTACTCTAAGATCTCTTTCCGATATCCCTTGCGGTCCGCCCAGCGAAGATACATGCGCAAGAGCATGTCCGCCCAATCTTGGGCCTCCGTGCCGCCAGCCCCAGGGTGAAGACTGACGATAGCGCTTCTTCGGTCGTCGGGCCCGCCAAGGACATGGCTGAGCTCGATTTGAGCTACCCCTTCGGCGACCTCTGCGACCTTCGCTGCCGCCTCATTCAGCGCCTCTTCGCTCTTCTCCTCTTTGGCCAGATCCAGAAAGAAGCGCGCCTCCTCGAGCGCGACCTTGTGCTTCTCCCATAGCCCTACGGTTTCTCTAAGAGAGGCCTGTTCCTTTAGGATTCCCTGCGCCTTATCGCCGTCGTTCCAAAAGTCCGGCTGAGAGGTTACTTGATTGAGTTCCTCGACCCTTTTCTGCTTCCCGTCGAGGTCAAAGACGCCTCCGGAGAAGCTCAAGCCGCTCTTCCATGTGGGTTAGCTGTTCTTTGGTTTCTTCGAACATATTAGCTCCCTGACAAAAAATTATGCCGCTCAATGGCCGAAGCTCCCCGCCAGTTGAAGCGGCTTTGCCCTGACGCTCAGTGGCCAGGCGCCCGATCTGTTACCGCAGCTGTGAAAATGCCGCTCAGCGGCCGACTCGGTCCGCTGAAGCGGCTTGACTAATTATACCCTCAAGCCTCTCTCTTCACAAAGGGCCCGGCGAACTTTTCTCTCCATGCCGCGCATGATTCGCGCCTCCGCCTGAGAGCGTTCGTGGTCATGGCCTAGTAAATGGAGGATGCCGTGAATCAACAGGCTCTCCACCTCGTCTTTCAGCGTCTTTCCTCTCTTTGCCGCCTGTTTCTCCGCCTGTTCAAGAGAGATGATCACGTCTCCGAGGAGATGTACTCCTTCGGGCAGGCCTTCTCCCGGAGAGAAAGACAGGACGTCTGTAGGTTCATTTTTGTTCCGGTAGCGGAGGTTTAATTCCCGGATCTGACGGTTGTCTACCAGGACAAGGCTTAGTTCGCTCTGAGCCCGGTGGAGATATTTAAGTATGCTGCGCGCCGCCCCCTGGATCTTGCGGACGGAGACTTTCTTGCTGCCCACTTTATCTGTGATATCGACACCCATCGAAAAAAAGAAGGGAGGCCTTTGAGTCGGGTCAGTTTGAGGTTTCGTCGGAGCGATCTGCGCGGGCCGGATTCTCGCTCCGTTCGTAGGCGGCGATGATCCCTTGGACCAGGCGGTGGCGTGCCACGTCTCTTTCTGTAAAAGTGACGAACTTGATTCCCTCCACCCCTTTCAAGATACGCCACGCCTCCTTGAGCCCTGAAGGCTTGCCCGCAGGTAGGTCGATCTGCGTAACATCTCCGGTGATGAGCGCTTTGGAACCATAGCCGAGACGGGTAAGAAACATCTTCATCTGTTCCGGCGTCGTGTTCTGGGCCTCGTCCAGGATGACAAAAGAGTCATTCAACGTCCGCCCGCGCATAAAAGCAAGCGGGGCTACCTCGATAGTGCCGCGCTCGACCAGCTTGTGGGCCTTGTCGAAATCCACCATATCGTGCAGAGCGTCATAGAGAGGTCTCAAATAAGGGTTGACCTTCTCCGCCAGATCGCCGGGGAGAAATCCCAGCTTTTCTCCGGCCTCCACTGCTGGTCGCGTCAGGATGATCCGGACATAGTTGTTTTTCATCAGCTCGGCTACGGCCATCGCCATAGCGAGGTAAGTCTTTCCGGTGCCGGCAGGTCCGATGCCAAAGACAATGTCGTAACGGCGGATCGCGTCGATATAGGCTTTTTGGGCGACGCTTTTCGGGGTAATCGTGCGTTTGTGCGAAGAGATGTAGATGGTGTCGAGAAAGATATCCTGCAAATTGGCGTTGCCGTCACCGCTTAAAATACGGATGGCATAATCGACATCGCTGCTGTAGACCGGATATCCTTTCTCCAAGAGACCATAGAGCTGTTTGATGACTTTGGCTGCGAGCTCAGCCTCTACGGAATCGCCCTCAATCCCCATCGCAAGTCCGCGAATGTGAATCTTGACCCCAAGAGCACGCTGGACGATCTTCACGTGCTCGTCATGGTGTCCTAACAGATCACGGAAGAGCCGCGGGTCGTTGAATTCCAGCCACGCCGCCTCGGCATCGCTGGTTCCTAGAGACTTTCTACTCTTTTTTTCCTTCACTCGTTTTCCCCCATGAGCTGGACGACGATCTCACGGCTCCGCGGTCGATTATCGAAATCCACCAGCACGATCTGCTGCCAAGTGCCCAAGAGCAACCGGCCGCCTTCAATCGGAATCTGCAGGGACGGGCCGAAAAGCGAGGACCGCAAGTGAGAAAAGCCGTTGTCGTCCCCCCAACGGTCGTCGTGGTGGTATCTCTTGCCGGAGGGGATAAGCTTTTCCAAAAGTTCCTTCAAATCTTTGACTAGCCCAGGCTCAAACTCGATCGTCGTGAGGGCCGCCGTGGAGCCTGAGACAAAGACCGTAGCCAACCCATTTTTGATCTTTTCCTTTTGGACCAGCTCGTCGACCTTGGGAGTGATGTCTATAATGTCGCAGTAGCCCTCGGTTTTTTCTACCAATTTTGCCGTATGGATCTTCATCATCTAGCCTATCAGCTTTCAGTCATCAGCCGTCAGCCAAAATGGTTCCTGAAGCTTGCTTACTTGTTCTGTCTAATGATCTCCTCGGCTTTTTTTAATGCCTCTCCGACCTTTGAAGGCTCGTTGCCTCCGGCCTGGGCGAAATCAGGCCGTCCTCCGCCTCCTCCTCCCACGATCCGCGCCAATTCCTTAATGATATTACCCGCATGGTAGCGCCGGGTTAAGTCTTTACTCACCGAGGCCACGATGTTGACGTTCGACTCCCCTGAGCTTACGAGGACCACGACTCCCGATGCCATTTTCTCCTTGAGCTGGTCGGCAATCTCTCTGAGTTGCTTGGCATCGACTCCATCTACTTGGGCGATGAGAACATCGGTGCCGTTGAAACTTTGTTTTTTCGCCAAGAGATCCGGGACCTGACCCTTGCCGAACTGGCCGCGCAGCCGCTCGATCTCTTTCTCTAGATCCTTTTGCTGCTGGAGAAGTTTTTTCACCTTGTCGACAGTGTCGTCACCACTTGCTCGAACCAGCCCGCCGATCTCTTTCAAAGCCTGCTCGTACCGGTGAATCAAGTCCAGGGCCCCCTCGCCGGTCATCGCCTCGATCCGCCTCACCCCGGCGGCCACTCCTCCTTCGCTCTGGAGCTTGAACAGACCGATCTCGCCGGAGCGGTGGACGTGCGTGCCTCCACACAGTTCCGTGGAAAAGTCGCCGATCTTGACGACTCGAACCCGGTCTCCGTACTTGTCGCCGAAGAAGGCAAGGGCCCCTTTGCGCACCGCCTCATCGAAGCTCGATTCTTCAATCCTGACGTCGGCATCGAAGCGAATTTTTTCATTGACCTCTTCCTCTATGGCATTCAATTGCTCTGGCTCGATAGCCGCCGTGTGGTTGAAGTCAAAACGCAATCTCTCCGGCGCCACGAGAGAGCCTGCCTGGCGCACATGAGCGCCGAGCTTTTCTCTCAGCACCGAGTGGAGAATATGCGTCGCCGAATGGTTGAGC
>JAUXIP010000103.1 GCA_030620935.1 Deltaproteobacteria bacterium
AGGCCCGGTTGATGCGGGAAAGATCGTCCGGCTTGACCAGACGGTGCTCCCAGGTCAGGATCAAAGAAACTGCAAGCGTTCCAGCCCAATAGATCGCTCCCAAGCCGCCACTGAGACCCACCAGGGCCAAAAAGACTACTGTTAAGATGTGAAATAGGCCTGATAGGTTTAGGCTGCGACTGACGCCGAAGCGGACAGGAATAGAAAAAAGTCCATGACTGCGGTCGAAATCATAATCCTGGAGGGCATAGATGACGTCAAAGCCGGCCAGCCAGAAAAGCACGGCGAGGCTCAGGAATAACGGGATTCGAAGCTCCATCAGGCTGTTCGGTAAACCTGTGACCGCAAGCCACGCCCCCATAGGAGCTAGCGATAAGGCGAGACCTAGGAAGAGATGGGAAGCCCAGGTAAAGCGTTTGGTGAAAGAATAGAAAAAGATGATCGCCAACGCGACAGGGGAGAGGGCAAAGCAAATAGGATTTAAGTGATAAGCGGCGTAGACAAATAGGACGGAAGAGAGAACGACCAACAAGATTCCCTCCCAAGCTCTAATTTTTTCTTGGGGCAGTTCCCACCCCTGGGTGCGCGGGTTCAACGCATCCAACTTCATGTCTGCCAGGCGATTAAAGCCCATGGCGGCGCTCCTGGCCCCAACCATGGCGACTACAATCCAGAGTAAAGTATTCAAGGTGGCGGGATGCGTGGGCCAAGCCAACACGACTGCGGCGAAGGCAAAAGGCAGCGCAAAAACCGTATGAGAAAAGCGGATGAATTTGCCAAAGTTATATACCTTTTCTAGTAACATCAATCGTTCAAAACGTTCCAATCGTTCAAATTAAGCGGCTTTAGCGACTTGAACGGCTTGAACTATTTATATCCCGAGCTTTTCCCAGATCGAATCGATATACTTCTTGGTTTTCTCGTCCATGACGATCGGGTCCGGCCACTCACGTTCGAAGCCTTCGCTTTTCCATTTACGGGTGGCATCGATGCCCATCTTGGAGCCATAGCCCATGAGCGGAGCCGCGTGGTCCAGGACATCGACCGGTCCTTCGACGAAGAAAACGTCCCGTTTGGGATCGATGTGGTTCCCCGCGATCCAGGTGACCTCGGCAAGATCGTGGACATTCACATCATGGTCCACGACAATGATGATCTTTGTGAACATCATCTGGCCCAGACCCCAAAGCCCGTGCATGATCTTCCGGGCATGGGCTGGATAATCCTTCTTGATCGAGATAATGGCCAGGTTGTGAAAGACCCCGTGGACCGGAAGGTTCATATCGACAATCTCCGGAAAGGTCAGGCGGAGGAGAGGGAGAAAAATCCTCTCTGTGGCCTTTCCCAAGTAGACATCTTCCATCGGCGGGCGGCCGACGATGGTGGTGAGATAAATCGGGTTTTTCTTGTGCGTAATGCAGGTGACATGGAAGACTGGGTAATCGTCCGCCAAAGAGTAAAATCCCGTGTGGTCGCCAAAAGGCCCTTCTTTGCGCAACGGCTCTGAGGGGTCGATATAGCCTTCGATCACAATGTCTGAATTTGCCGGGACCTCTACGTCCACGGTTACGGCCTTCACCAGTTCCAGTCTTTTCTTTCTGAGAAAGCCGGCAAAGATCAACTCATCGATCTGGTCCGGCAAAGGGGCCGTGGCGGCATAGGTGAGGATGGGGTCGCCGCCGATACACGCTGCCAACTCCATCCTCCCTTTTTGCTCTTTGTGCCGCTGATAATGACGGGCACCGACTTTGTGGAGATGCCAGTGCATGGCGGTCGTGCGGGAGTCGAAAACCTGCATACGGTAAAGACCGACGTTCCGGCTGCCGTTGCGGGGGTCCTTTGAGATCACGGTCGGGAGCGTAATGAAAGGCCCTCCATCACCAGGCCAGCAGGTAAGGACCGGAAGCATAGTCAGATCGGGGGTGCGGTGGATGACCTCCTGACACTCTCCTCGATTGACGACTTTCGGAGAGATTCTCGCCAGATGCACCAGCTCAGGCAGCATGCGGAGCTTATCCTGAAAGGAGCTTGGAGGCTTCGTGCGAGTGAGCCGTTCGATATCCCGGGCGATCTCCTCGACATCATGGACGCCCAGGGCCATAGCCATCCGTTTGGCGGAGCCGAAGGCATTGATGAGAACCGGGATTTTCTTTTCGACGACGTTTTCGAACAAAAGGGCATGCCCCCCGGCCTTCATCACCCGGTCGGCAATCTCGGCGATCTCCAATTCCGCTCTGACCGGATAGGTGATCCGCTTGAGCTCTCCGTCCCGTTCCAGAGCTTGAACGAACTCATGCAAGCTGTTATAGGCCATCTGTTACTCCGCGCCCTGCGTCACCTTTTTGCCCGGTCTGAGAACAGGGTTTTTCACCATCTTAACTAGACCATTAGGGGTAAGTCTAAAGGATCATGTGTAATCTGAGAGGCGCGCATAAGTCAACCCCGGTCCGATACTAACCGTTCAGAATCGCATAGGACACCATTACTTTTGTCGGATCGAGGTCAAGGCATCGATCGTAAAGTTTGCGGCGAAAAGAACGTATGTTATCGGTTGCTCTAGGCCTGGGATGCGTGACGGCCGTTGCCAATCTTTTGGGTAGCTTCCTGGCTATTCAAAGGCGCGAGCCGTCTCACCGTTTTACCGCCGGCGCTTTGGGGTTCAGTGGTGGATTTGTTCTGGCGGCTGCTTTGCTTGAGATGGTTCCTGAGAGTCTGGAGCGGGGACCATCAATGCCTCTCTTCGTCGCGGCAGGCTATCTCCTGATATTCCTCGTCGAACAGGCTCTCAATGTCCACCTGCACCAGTTGCCGGAGGAAAATCATCCCTCGACTCACTCAGGACCTCGCCCTTCGACTGGCTCAGGACCTCACCCTTCGAGTATCTCCCTCTCCACGGGCATGGCGTCACTGGTAGCCTTCAACGTGCATGATTTCATCGATGGGATGGCTATGGGGGCTGGGATGATCGCCGACACCCATCTGGGGATCGTTGTATTCTTGGCCGTGCTCTTTCATGAAGTGCCGGCCGGGTTTGTCATTGCTGCTATCGTCCGGAGCGCGGGCTGGAGTCGCTCGGCGGCTCTCATGGCCGGCTTGAGCTTGGGGATTATTACCTTGGTAGGGATCGTGCTGCCGTTTTGGCTCGGACAGATCAGCCCGTTGATGACCGATGCTCTCCTAGCCCTGGCGGCAGGGACCTTTATCTATCTGGGAGCCACGCTGCTGGTCCCTCTATCTGAGGCGGGAAAGTCCCGCTGGATCACTCTTTTGGTAGCCCTGGGCTTTGTGGCTTTTTTAATCGGCAACTGGTTTGTAGGGCTCTTTTTGATGTAACTCGTGATGATGACGAAGCGCATCGTTGTCGGTCTCATGTCGGGTACCTCTATGGATGGGGTGGATGCGGCGGTGGTGGAAATTCAAAGAGCTAGAGAAAAAGTCGGCTTAGACTCTCTATCCTTTATTACCTTAGCCTATCCTGAGAAGATGAAGAGACACTTATTCGCTCTTTGTCGAGGAGAGGGTAACGCCTCAGAGATCTCCTCCTTAAATTTTTTAGTCGGAGAGCACTTCGCTCAAGCTGCACTCAAGGCTGTTCGAAAGGCCGGACTATCTCCAAACCAAGTTGATCTGATCGGGTCCCATGGCCAAACCGTTTATCACGCTCCCAAGGGCAAGGAACCTTCCACACTCCAACTGGGCGAGCCGGCAATCATCGCCGAACGGACCGGCGTTACAACCGTGGCGGACTTCCGTCCTTCGGACATAGCTGCTGGAGGGGAAGGGGCCCCTTTGACGCCTTATGCTCATTACCTTCTTTTCAGGCACCGGCGGAAATCCCGGGCGATTCATAACCTCGGAGGGGTCTCGAATTTGACCTGCCTTCCCGCAGGAGGGGCGCTAAAAGATGTCGTAGCCTTTGACACAGGGCCTGGCAATATGGTGCTGGACGGCCTTTGCCGGTGGATGACCAAAGGCAAAAAAGACTCAGACCGAGGCGGTATCATGGCCGCCCAGGGAACTGTGCGACAGGATTTGCTGAAGCGGCTTTTACGCCATCCCTTTTTCTCAAAACGGCCGCCCAAATCCACCGGCAGAGAAGAGTTTGGCGAGCCGTATGTCTCCGCCCTTTGTCAGATAGCGAGAAGGAAAAATATCCGCCTCTTGGACTTGCTGGCAACGGCGACGGCACTGACCGCTTACTCGATCGGACGGGCCTATCGGGAGATTATCTTGCCGCGCTTAGGCAAGGTGGATGAGATCTATTTCTGTGGGGGAGGGAGAAACAATAATACTCTCATGCAGATGCTGAAAGAGGAATTGGCCTTTGCCAAGGTACAACTTGTCGAAGATCTAGGTTTTGACGGCGATGCCTTGGAAGCTCAGGCCTTTGCCGTATTGGCCAATGAAGCTATCGAGGGAGTTGCAGGCAACCTCCCCCGCGTGACGGGGGCACGCCACAAAATCGTCGTGGGAAAGATCGTGCCGGGGAAGAACTATTTGCGGGTGAAGCTGGGAAGAAAAACTTAGTCCCTGGTCGTCGGTCCTTTCTCAATGGATAGTTCAAGATATCTGGAAGAAAGGAAAAAAAGGGAGAATCTCCCTGCAATGATTGCTCGATGCTATGACTTGAAGTTCGTTGGAATGAAACACCTACCTTTTATTTTCACCTCATTGATTCTTTTTCTTCAAGGATGTTCTCCTATTGCAATCAATAAGAGCCTAGAGGGAACAGGGCTTTCATTCGCTTGTGCTGCTGGAGACGTGACATCCGATGAAGTTGTTGTCTGGCTGCGTGCCGAAGGAGAGAGCAACGTGTCAGTACGCTTCGGTAGAGAACCTGATCTGAAGAGTTTTAGTAGCACCAGCCCTGTTAAGGTAGCTAGGGAGACCGACTTTACAGCTAAGATTGTAATCGATGGGCTCGAACCCAAAGCCACTTACTATTACCGCGGGGTTGTGGAGGGGAGACGACCAGGACCTATCTGTAGATTTGTGACGGCGCCTCGGGCGGATGATCCGGCAGATGTTCAATTTGCCTTCAGCGGCGACACCAGGGAGAGTTATCAACCCTTTTCCATTATGGACTCCATCCGTGCGATGCGTCCGGATTTCTTCATCCATCTCGGTGATACCATCTACGCGGACCGAGGGGGTGTTGCATCCCAACTGTCTGACTTCTGGGCTAAGTATCGGGGCAATCGAAATGACCTCCCGACACAAAGACTCTTTTCAGAGACCAGTCTTTACGTTACTTGGGATGACCACGAGGTGTCGGGCGACTACGATCCCGGTGATCCATTGGCTCCCATCGGCCAAAGGGCCTTTTTCGACTACTGGCCTATCCGTCAAGATTCCAAGGATCCCGGCCGGCTCTATCGGTCCTTTCGCTGGGGCAAGGCGGTGGAGCTCTTTATCCTTGACACCCGTCAGTACCGCGATCTCAGCGAGGGGACGATCCTGGGTAGAGAACAGAAGCGGTGGTTTCTGAAAGCGCTTTCCTCATCCTCTGCATCGTTTAAGTTTGTCGCTACTTCAGTGCCAATTTCTAGTCGTGGTGTCGATAAATGGGGCGGTTATCCAGTAGATAGGGAGGAGGTACTGAGCTATATCAGGAGGGAGCGGATCCGCGGCGTGATATTTCTAACCGCGGATGTTCATTATGCCGCTGTGAGTAGAGTTCCAGGCGGGCTGGGAATAAAGGAATTCATCGTCGGCCCCTTAGCGACCCAAGTAAATCCATGGATCAGAAATGCCGAGAGGTTTGAGTTTTTTTTCAACGATTCTTTTAATTACGGATTGGTCAAGGTTCATGCTGGGGCCGATCCACCGTACGTGGAAGTAGATATTTTAGACGAGAATAATAAACTTCTTTACAAGACGAGAATTGACGCCCAGGAGTGAACCCCGATCCGACAAAAATAATTTACTCCTATGCGATCGCGGACTGCACGCAGTAGCGGTGGCCCACCTATCGGTCGTGCTGTTGTAACCACACTGGAGGTGAGCTTCTGACCCTTCGAGGACCTCAGGGCCGTGAGCTTGTCGAATCGGTTCCTAGCCAAAGCATCTCTTCACCGAGATCTGATGCTCGCTAGGAGCTATTCCTTGGGTCGATTAATGTCGGATCGGGGTGAATGACTCTGGGAAGGGACCTGCCGTTTCTCACCGCTTGGTAATATTGGGCTCTTTACCCAGATAGTGTAGCTCCACTTCTCCTTTCACCAGCTTTTCTTCCGCCTCTTGAATCCTCTCGATAGTCCCCAGATCCTGGCAATATCCCTCGAAAGGAAAGCCGTACAACGTTTCCCCGTGAATCAACATCCTCGGATAGGTTGTTCGAGTAATACCGAATGCGGCAGTGGTTTCCTGTTGCAAATACTCGAAGATCCTCGGCTCCAGGATCTGGACTCCGGTGAACATGAGTTTTGTGAGTGTGCCGGCGGCTCCACTCGTCGGACCCTTGTGGGCGAGAAATTTTTGAATCCTCAAATTGTCAGAAATCTCGATTGCGCCGTAGCGATCGGCATCTGGATCCGGACGCAGAACGAGAGTCGCTGTCGCACTATGCCGTTGATGTTCCGCAAGCAGCGCCGCCAGAGGAAGATCGATGATCACGTCACTATTGATGACGATGAAAGAATCGTCTTCCAGAAAAGACTTGGCTTGCAAAAGCCCGCCGCCTGTATCGAGAAGTCGCTCTTCCCTGGAGTAAATGATTTTGAGCCCCAGTTTTTCCCCGTCTTGCAGGTACTCTTCGATCTTCTCTCCCAAATAGTGCAGGTTAATAATGATTTCTCTGACCCCGTAGTGTCGGAGGAGAAGGAGAGGATATTCGATCATCGGCCGGCCGGCGACAAGCACTAAGGCCTTGGGCAGCTTCTCGGTTAGCGGGCGCAGGCGCTGACCTTGCCCCGCGGCAAAAACCATCGCTTTCACTATAGACTTCCCAATTTGAGGAGACCCCCCTCTCCCTTCGCTTCAGCTGTCTCGTCGGCGGGAAGTCTATTCTGCTTGCCTCGGGCAGCATCGAAACTCGCTTCGCTCAGACATCGATGCTGCTGATCCTCGGCTTCGCAGAGACTTCCAGCGCCTCCGAGCCAATTCCGCTCCGGGAAAGGGAGGTCTCCCTTGAGAGCGGGCTGAGTGGGCTCCCTGAGCGGAACATGGACGAAGCAGCGGGGGTACCCACCGAGGGCTTGCGCAGGATGAAAGCCGGAACTGACCGAAGGGAATTCCGGAAGGTTCGTCCAAGCAAGTCCCGGAAGGGTCGCTGCGGGAGGCCGTGGAGCGA
>JAUXIP010000122.1 GCA_030620935.1 Deltaproteobacteria bacterium
CGGCGTCGTCAGTAATTTCATCGCCGAGGCCTTAGACGATTTTGGTATTCCAGATCGCACGATATTCGTCAGCCCGGTGGGCTGTGCGGTATTTTCCTATGTATACTTCGACGTGGGCAACGTCCAAGCCGCACATGGACGCGCCCCTGGAGTGGCTACGGCCATCAAGCGAGCCCGACCGGAAAGCATCGTTCTCTGTTATCAAGGAGATGGGGATCTGGCGGCGATCGGCAGCAGCGAGATACTGCACGCCGCCAATCGGGGTGAAAACCTCAGTGTCATTTTCATCAACAACGCCGTCTACGGAATGACCGGAGGGCAGATGGCTCCAACGACTCTGCTCTTACAACGAACGACGACGACACCTCAGGGCAGGTCCCCGGACGAGGGGTTTCCCCTCAAGGTCTGTGAGCTGCTGTCCACCCTTCAGGCCCCGGTCTACATCGAGCGGGTCGCCCTAGCAGACAACCGTACCATTATGAAGGCCCGAAAAGCAGTCCGTAAGGCCATTCAAAACCAGATGGAAGGCAAGGGCTTTTCTTTGGTGGAGATCCTCTCCCCCTGTCCTGTTCAATGGGGAAAGAGCCCCGAAGAATCCTGTCGCTGGATCCTGGAGACCATGGTTCATACGTTTCCTTTGGCTGTTTTCAAGGATTCAGCAAAACCACCCGATCAAAACCAGAGGGATCTGAAACCTAAGGCTCGCCCTTCGCCAAGGGAAGTCGCACGCATTTTGGGAGAGAGGAAGGACGAGGGGCCCCCGCTGGAGACGTCACTACCGCCGAGTCCAGCGCAGGATCAGAATCCTCGCATGATCATATCTGGTTTCGGGGGCCAAGGGGGGCTGTTCCTGGGAGAGATTTTGGCAGAAGCTGGGATGAGCCAGGGATACCAGGTTTCCTGGCTTCCTTCCTACGGACCCGAGATGCGCGGCGGCACGGCACACTGTCACGTGATCATCTCCCGGGAAGCCATCGACTCGCCTTTGGTGGACCGCCCTACGACACTCATTGCCTTGAATGAACCATCTTTAGTTCGCTTTGCACCAAAGACCATCGCAGGGGGATTACTCATTTACGACTCCTCACTCGTTACCACGGCTCCATCTCGTCGAGATCTCGAAACAATCGCCATCCCCGCCACGGCCATTGCGGATAAGCTGGGCAACGCCAAGGGGGCCAACATGGTAATCTTGGGAGCCTACCTGGCGAAAACCAAGTTCGTAGCTCAGGACACCATAACTAGAACCCTGGCAAAAAGGCTGGCGGATAAAGCCTTGCTGGAGTATAACCTGAAGGCCATAGATGCCGGCAGGGAATTTCTCACCCAAGGCAGAAACTAGAGTCCAGAGTTTCTACTGCAAGATTTTCGTCAGCTCGTCCCGTTCAAAAGCACTCAAATCAAAAAGTTTAGAGCCACTTCGCAGCGGGGCTCCGGGCCGCTAGCTCCTTTGTTTCATCGGCACATAGGCTTGATCCCTTTGGCCGCGGTAAATGGAATCGGGCCGGATGAGTCTATTATCGGCATGTTGCGGCTTTTGTGGCTTATTGTAGAGCGTGTGCAGTCAGCGGAACGCGCGCGTGCATTGTTGTCATCCTCGTCTGGTTCCGGATGGTGACTATTCTCGGCCCTTCCACGGTTCGCCGGGGAGCCGTGTGATGAGGTGGGAGCGGACGCTGGCGCTCGCCGATTCGCTGTCCCAAGAGTATCCATAGGCCAGCAGCGGGCCGATATCGGCGTTGAATTGCGGATCCCGCAGCTTGGCTTCAAGGTTTTTTTCAAACTGGGCGCGTGTCACTCGGTGCCCGTCACGGGTCATATATTCTAAGAACGCGGCGACAGCGCGGTTTGGGTCGACCGCCGCTTTCTCTAGCGCGATGGCGAGGTCGAACAGGTCGCGGCCTTTCCTTCTTTGATAGAGCGCACGCAACTTGGTACCCAGCAACTCATCAAGCGTGTAAGTGCCGATGTCGCATTTTCCTTCGAACCAGCGCGAAGATACCTCGAACGGTTCGCGGGTGAATCCGTAAACGGAGAAATGCTCACGCGAATTGATCTCCACTTTGAGCCGCAGCCGGAGCGGCGGTATATCCTCTGAGGCAAAGCGGTAAAAGAAAGTCACGCGGCCTTCGGACTGCTTCCATTGCGGCTTGCCGAGCCATGGATCGAGGACCTCCCGCAACGCATTCATGACCGGGCCGGCCGGCTCGGCAGTGATCTGGACGAGATCAATATCCTCCGAATAGCGGGCCGGCGGCTTAACGTGAAGCCTGTAGATTGCCGTGCCACCCCGGAAGGCGAGAGATTTGCCCAAAAGAGGATGCGTAAAGATCGCATGCAGCGCGCGGCTGATGACGAGATCCTGCTCGACCTGAAAATTCTCTACCCAGGGGGCCTTTGCGCGCCACTCTGTAATATAGTCGCGCGGAATCACAGTTCCGGCTCCACATCCGTGTTGATTAGTAGTTTCCAGTCGATGTCGTGACGTGCATTTTCTTTACCGGCTCCGAGAAGAAGAGGAACTACATCCCGGGCGGCATCCTTGACAAAGCTCTTAAGGGCAGCGGCTTTTTCAGCGGCGCCTACATGCTCAACCAGGTAGCCGAGCCTTTGCGCCCATGGTACAGGCCCGGTCCGCGCTGCTATAAGGAGCTCTTGCGGATCGATCTGCTCTGCGAGTTCCACCAAAATGGTCGCCACCTGGTCGAGGCCACCGGCATGATGATGATAACCGATAAGATCGACAGCCGTTGCCTCGGGTGTTGAGACCAGAATCGTGCCGCGCGGCGTGTTGAAACTCTGCGCGAGCACATCTTTAAGGCGCTTTCGCACGATGAAAGCCACGCGTACCTGTCCGCAACGGATCGGTCGGCGGGCCTTGGCCAACATAACCTGAAATTCCTGCGGCCGGTGATGGGCCGCGCCGTGGTATTGTGCGGCCGAGAGCAAGCCGACGTAGTACGGCAGGCTGAGACGCTGCATCAGCGCGGGGATGAACTGGTCGGCCGGTAGGCAGCCAAGGGAGCGGTATTCCGGCGGGATAATAACATAGAATCCCCGCGCCGGCGAGGCGATCATCTTCTGCCGGGCGAGCCGGTTCAACGCCAGCTTGGCTGCATCGGCGGATACGCCCAGCGCCTCGCGGGCATCACTGGAGGCAAACTGGTAGCGTCCGGCGGCGGCGAGGCTGGCTATATAGTCTCGGGCGTGTTGGCGGCGTAATTCGGTTTCCATATGCATAAAGTATCATAATATAATACTTTATGCAATTATATTCTAAGCCGTTGCAGTGAAATGAGACGCACGGGGCATGCGGACTCCCTTTGAGAAAGGAATCCGTTTTCACTCATAGAAAGTATTACTATTTGATACTTTCCGCAAACGTATCCTGCAGTCATCCCAGGACGTTGGCAGCAATCCGCGCATCATTCCGCAGGTCCCGATCCGTGCACAGAAGTGCCGCTGCCGGAGTTGGCACTGCCTTTTTTACATTCCCTTCAATCTTTGCACGGCATGATTCTTGTGGCAGTCCACTTTTCCATCCCCAGCTTGGAGAAACGCAGCATCTTAGGGGCTAGCCTACGGCTGAAGGGAAGTTTCCTTGCGTTGCGATAGAGCTAATCGGACGCTACAAACAGGATCCGGGCAGCCTCCCCTAAAAAAGGACTCCAGAGGGCCAACGAGAAGGCGTCGGGCGCCATAAGCCCGCAGGACCTGGCCGCTGGTCCACTTCTTATCGCCAGAAAAACTACTCTTGCTCCTGGAAGAGAAAGAAGCGCAAGCCGCGGGCAAGGAAGAGGCGGTACGAGGGTATAAGTGAGGCGGCGGTTCAGTCCTGTTGGCGTGACTCAGAACAAGGCGAAGCGCGTCATCGTAGAGGCAATCGTTGGTACGTTGAAAAGGTTGAAAGGGAGGTGGTAAATCCAGGCGTTGGGATATGACTGAAATATTAAATCTGGACGAAAGCCGCAAGCTCATAAAGCTCTGCCAGCAGGGCCAGCTTTTCGAAATCAAGGACTGGATCGAAGCGGGTAAATCGATCCGAATGGCGCCGGAGATAAAAAAATCCCTCCTGCCCGTCGCACTCAAGACCGGATTCCACAGCCTCGTCGAGACGATTGCGCCGCACGAAACCCAGGACGCCAAAAATCAGGGCCTAGCGGAGGCAGTATCGCAAAGACGCCTGGATCTTGTGGAGTTGCTGGTTGCTTACGGCGCCGAAATAAAGACGGTCCCTTTCAGCGACGCGCTGCTCACATGGGAGCCGCACATCATACAGTTTTTCCTCGACAACGGGGCAGATATAATCACGGGATCGCCGTTCGCGGTCGCTTTCGGCCAAAAAATCCGCACCGCCCTTGGGCCATTTTTACGGTGCAAGCAGAGATACCCGGAACTGACAACCGAGCTGCAGGAGCAGGTGGACCGCGCCCTTCGTAAATTCGCTCACGATGGAGATCTCAAATGGGTGAGTCTCCTTATGTGGGCCGGAGCAAACCCGCGAAGCCGCGGGCCGGCACTCGGAGACGAACACTTGGGCCGCACCGAAGAGGAAAAGGCCGATTATTATACGACAGCGCTCGAACAGGCCTGCTACCAGGAAAACGTGGAGGTCCTGAAAAGATTAGGACCGGATCCTAAGCGGGACAAGTTGGCGGAACTCCTGGAGTGCGCCGCTTTCGGGCACAAAGAAATCATTAAATTCCTCCTAGAACTCGGAGCCAACCCCAACGACAAGCCAAACGGGGGCTCTACGGCAGCGGACCGCTGTCTCTCTCACCTGGATTTCGAAGCGGTAATCTATCGACAGCGACTTACAAGGTGGAAAGTCCACCGCACTATGGAATGCCTCGAAGAGCTGATAAAGCACAGGGCAATCTGGAACCCTGATAATTCATGGCAGATGAGCTATGTCCGTAGAACGCTTTACCGGGCTGATCCGGAGGTCGCGGTGGATCTACTCACGCTCTTCATAAAGAACAAGTCCTGCTCTGAAGAGACGCTCCGTGAGCTCTTGCGTCCGCCCAAAATGAGGCAGCACCTTACAGTGGTTCAACAAAACCTGCTGCGCTTAGGGCTAGACCTACGAACTCCGCGTGAGAAGGCGGAACAGGCACGAGCTAAGGAGATTCGAGAGGCTTATTACTTCCTAACTCAGTACAACAGGGAGCAGCTCTATGATGAGGTTTGGTCGGAACCGACCCGAACAGTTTCCAAGAAATACGGGCTCTCTGACGTCGGGCTTGCGAAGGTCTGTAAGAAACTGAAGATCCCCCGTCCAGGAATCGGGTATTGGGCTAAAAAGGCTGCGGGCAAATATGTGGGGAAACGGTCGCCGCTGCCGCCATTTCCTAAGCCATCCTGAGAAAGGCTGATCCCCCGGACTTAATTTCCCAGCTAGCTGTGAGGCCTCGATCCGGTCCCAAGTTGAGAATAAAAATCTAAAGGGAGTGGTTCTGATTATTACTATTACGCCTTGTTTTTACCGCTGAAAAGGGGAGCCTGAAGACACGACCACCTGGCGGCTACAGCGAAAAAACCCGTTGCTTTCCAAGGAGTTTTTCGAGAACCTCTGATTGCCTATCAGGGGAAAAATTCGACTGTGGCCGTTTTGTGGCAGTGTGGCCGATCAGAACGGCCACAAAAGCAGCCAGTGAAAACTCGCCTTTCCCCTGGCTGCTGTAGACTGGAGCCGGATAGATTTATACTGGTATCGGATTCGTAATCAGTAGGTCACCGGTTCAAATCCTGGTGGACCTCTGGGGCCTGAAATGCTTGGGTTATTTTGCCAGTTTAAGGTAGTTGCGGTAGGAGTAAGCCTCAACCCCGATCCGAAATTTTAAATGCCGCGCATTGCATCTATATTATAGACAGTGGGTGGTAATAAGGAATAGTTTACGCCGCCTTATCCTGCCTGGTTTTTTTCGGATCGGGGTCAAGACCTCCGGCCCATAGGCACATAGGCTTGATCCCTTTGTCCGCGGTAAATCGAGTCGGGCCGGATGAGTCTATTGTCGCCGTGTTGCTCAATCACATGAGCTGCCCAACCGGCTATCCTCGAGGCGGCAAAGACTGGCGTGTAGACCTCCACGGGCAGGCCAAGCATGCGGTAAACATAGGCGCACGGAAAGTCCACGTTTTGGTAGAGTTTCTTTTCCCTTTCCATAACGCCTTCCACGATCTCCGCAATTTCAATCCATTTTTTGTCGGAAGTATGCTCGGCCAACTGTTTTCCCACCTTTTTCATGATCGGAACCCGTGAATCCCCCCACTTGTAGACCCGATGGCCAAAACCCATCAGGCGTCGTTTCTCGGCGAGGGCCCCTTTGACCCAGTTTTCTGCCTTTGAGGCCTCGCCGATTTGCAGCAGCATCTTCATTGCCTCCTCATTGGCCCCGCCGTGAAGGGAACCCTTCAACGCCCCTATGGCTCCGGTCACGGCGGAATGCATATCGGAAAGCGTCGAAGCGATGACACGACCACTAAAGGATGAGGCGTTAAAAGTATGTTCCGCATAGAGGATGAGAGAAACATCA